>CAMLRH010000036.1 GCA_946482375.1 uncultured Caulobacteraceae bacterium
GCGAAGGCCTTCAGGATGGAGCTGACCACAGGCATTCCCCCTAAGCGTCGGCTGTTCTGGCGAGCCGACTCTGGTTCACTGGCAGCCTAAGCGACGGCGATGCGCAATGGAAGGATTTTTCTATTTGATGATAGAAATAGAACAACTCCTTCATCGCATCGTGGGGATAACGAAGCTCTGATCGGCGACGGCCCCGCCCTTCGGCCAGCGCTGGGTCACCACCTTGGTGCGGGTGAAGAAGCGCACGCCATCCATGCCGTACTGGTTGAGATCGCCGAACCCCGAGCGCTTCCAGCCGCCGAAGGAGTGGTAGGCGACCGGCACGGGGATCGGCACGTTGATCCCGACCATGCCGACCTCGACCTGGTCCGCGAATTCACGGGCGGCGTCGCCGTTGCGGGTGAAAATCGCGACGCCGTTGCCGTACTGGTGGCGGGTCGGCAGCTGCAGCGCCTCCTCGAAGGTCTCGGCGCGGACGATCTGCAGGACCGGGCCGAAGATCTCGTCCTGATAGGACTTCATGGTCGGCTTCACGTGGTCGAACAGCGTTGGGCCGACGAAGAAGCCGCCCTCAGAGCCCTGCAACGAAAAGCCGCGGCCATCGACGACGAGATCGGCGCCCTCGTCGACGCCGATCTGGATGTAGCTCTCGATGCGCTGGCGATGCTGCGCGCTGACCACCGGGCCGTAGTGGGCCTCGGCATCGGTGGAGACGCCGACGCGCAGGCCGTCGATGGCGCTGACCAGCTTTTCGCGCAGGGCGACGGCGGTCTGCTCGCCGACGGGCGTCACCACCGGCAGGGCCATGCAGCGTTCACCTGCCGAGCCGTAGGCCGCGCCGACGATGTCGGCGACGGCCTGGTCGAGGTCGGCGTCGGGCAGGACGATGCCGTGGTTCTTGGCGCCGCCCATGCACTGCATGCGCTTTCCGTTGGCGGCGCCGCGGGCATAGACCGCCTGGGCGATGTCGGAGGAGCCGACGAAGCTCACGGCCTTGATGGCAGGGTGGTCGCAGATGGCCTCGACGATCTCCTTGTCCCCGTGGACCACCTGCAGGATGCCTTCGGGCAGGCCCGCCTCGATCATCAGTTCGGCGAGGCGCACCGGGACCGACGGATCGCGCTCGGACGGCTTGAGGATGAAGGCGTTGCCGCAGGCGATGGCCGGGCCGAACATCCACATCGGGATCATGGCCGGGAAGTTGAACGGCGTGATGCCGGCGACGACGCCCAGCGGCTGGCGCACGGAATAAACGTCGATGCCCGGGCCCGCGCCTTGGGTGTATTCGCCCTTCAGCATGTGCGGGATGCCCATGGCGAACTCGATGACCTCGAGACCGCGCTGGATGTCACCGCGGCTGTCGGCGATGACCTTGCCGTGCTCGGAGGAGAGCAGCTCGGCCAGCTCGTCCATGTGGGCGTTCAGCAGGCGGCCGAACTCCATCATCACCCGCGCGCGGCGCTGCGGGTTCACGGCAGCCCAGGCGGGTTGGGCGGCTTTCGCCTTCTCCACGGCGGCGCTCAGCTCGGCGATGGAGGCCAGCGGCACGCGCGCCTGGACCTTGCCGGTGTTGGGATCGAAGACGTCGCCAAAGCGGCCGGATTCGCCCGGGGCGAGGCGCCCGGAGATGTAGTGTTGGATGGTGCGCACGGCGCGCTCCTTTTTAGGCTTTAAGGTTTCTTGGCGATCCAGTCGTGGGCCGGGTCGTTGCGGAAGATCCACGCCCGTTTGGGCCCCGCCATCACGTTCAGATAGTAGAGGTCGTAGCCGTGCGGCGCGCCGACAGGGTGGTAGCCGCGCGGCACCATGACGACGTCGCCGTCCTGCACGCAGACGGTCTCGTCGAGGCTGCGGTCGTCGGTGTAGACGCGCTGGAAGGCAAAGCCCTGCGGCGGGTCGAGACGGTGGTAGTAGGTCTCTTCCAGCTGGGTCTCCTGCGCCTCTGTCGCCGTGTCGTGCTTGTGCGGCGGATAGCTCGACCAGTGACCGCCCGGCGTGATGACCTCCACCACCAGCAGGCTGTCGGCGGGCTCGGTCTCGGGCAGGATGTTGCGCACGAAGCGCTGGTTGGTCCCCTGCCCGCGCACCTCGCGAGACATGCGCGAGGCGTCGATCAGGCGCGGCTCGCCGGAGCCGAAGCCGGGCGCGGTGCAGACGGCGAGTTCGACATCGCTGTGGGCTGTGACGGACCAGTCGGCGCCGGCGGGCGCATAGACCGCGGCGGGCGCGGCGTCCTCGAAGACGCTGGTGCGGCCGCCGATGTCGGTGAACCGGGCCGAACCAGCGGCGATATCGGCCTTGCCGACCAGCAGGACGAGGCAGGCCTCACGCCCCGCCTCGCCGCCGCTGACCGACTGCCCCGCCTTCAACTTGTGGACCTTGAAGCCGACGTGTTCCCAGCCGGCGCTCTTGGGCGTCACCTCCAGGACGACGCCGTCGGTCGCCGGGTCGTGCGGGCGGACGAGGAGGTTGCTCATGCCGCCTTCCTCAGGCCGGCCTCGCGCGCCTCGCGTTCCAGCGTCGAGAGGCCAAGCTCCGCGTGTTCGCGCGGGTCAGCCTTGGCCGGGTCCTGCTCGGCTTCGATGATGATCCAGCCTTCGTAGGCGTTGTCGGCCAGCGCACGCATGACGGCGCCGAAGTCGATGTCGCCATCGCCCGGCACGGTGAACATGCCGTCGAGTACGCCGTCGAGGAAGCTCATGCCCTCGCGCCGCACGCGCCGGAACACCTCGCCGCGCACGTCCTTGCAGTGGACGTGGGCGATGCGGCTCGGGTGCTGCCGGAGCAGCTGGATCGGGTCGGCGCCGCCGAGCGTGGCGTGACCGGTGTCGAGCGTCAGGCCGACGCTGGAGCCTGTGCGACGGATGAATTCCTCGATGTCCTGCGGCCGCTCGACCACCGTGCCGAGGTGGTGGTGGTAGGCAAACTTCAGCCCCTGCCCTTCGATGTAGTCGGCGAATTCGGTGACGCGGGCGCCGAACTGCTCCCAGCCGGCGTCGTCCAGCTGCGGCGTTGCGCTCAGCGGTGTGCCCCGAGCGCCGTGGATGGCGTTCGACGTTTCGGCGTGGACGAAGACCTGGCAGCCCATGGCCTTGAGCAGCGACAGGTGCGCCTGCGCGGCCTCGATCTCGGCCTCCACGTCACGGACCAGCAGCTCGCCGCTGTACCAGCCGCCGACGAGGTCGATGCCGTAGCGGTCCAGCAGGGCCTTCAGGACTGCAGGGTCCTTCGGAAACTTGCCGCCGAGCTCCACGCCCTCGAAGCCCACGTCGCGGATGTCGGCGAGGATCGACTCCAGCGGCGTGTCGCCGCCGAGCTCTGGCATGTCGTCGTTGGCCCAGGCGATGGGGCTTACCCCGAACCGGATGGTCATGGGATCAGTCTCCCGTACGCTGTTGCTTGATCATGGCCTCGTAGGCCTTGCGAGCTTCGGTGACCTCCTTGCGGGAGGAAACCTCCGGCACCGCCACGTCCCACCAGGCGCCGCCGGCCTCGGTGGTGATCATCGGGTCGGTGTCGATGACGATGACGCTGGTGCGGTCGGCGGTGCGCGCCTCCGCCAGCGCCGCTTCCAGTTCGGCGATGCCGCTCACCTTCTGCGCCCGCGCACCGAGGCTGGCGGCATGGGCGGCGAAGTCGATGTCGGGCAGCAGCTCGTGCTCGGCGTCTTTGAGCAGGTTGTTGAACGGCGCGCCGCCCGTCCCCTGCTGCAGCCGGTTGATGCAGCCGAAACCGCGGTTATCGAGCACTGTGATGATGAGCTTTTGGCCAAGCATCACACTGGTGGCGATCTCGGAGTTCATCATCAGGTAGCTGCCGTCGCCGACCATGACGACGACCTCGCGCTCGGGCTCAGCCAGCTTCACGCCGAGGCCGCCGGCGATCTCGTAGCCCATGCAGGAATAGCCGTATTCCAGGTGGTAGCCGCCCGGCCGGCGCGTGCGCCAAAGCTTGTGCAGCTCGCCCGGCAGGCCGCCGGCGGCGCAGACCACGACGCCGTTCTCGTCCAGCGAACGCCACACCGCGCCGATCACCTGGGCGTCCGACGGCAGCGCGGCGTTGGAGGCGGCGGTGGCAGCTTCGACCGCGCTGGTCCAGCCCTCGACGGGGCTGGTGCAGCTCTCGCGCCAGCCGTCCGGCGCCCGCCAGCCGCCGAGGCGGACGGACAGCGCTTCGATCACCGCCAGCGCGTCGCCAACCACGGGCGTCGCACCGTGCTTATGCGCATCGTAGGCGGCGGCGTTGACCTGCACCAGGCGGCGGTCCGGATTGGCGAACAGGGCGCGCGAGCCCGTCGTGAAGTCCTGCAGACGCGTGCCGATGCCGATGACCACGTCGGCGTTCTCGGCGGCGGCGTTGGCGGCGCTGCTGCCGGTGACGCCGATGGAGCCGAGCGCCATCGGGTGATCCCAGACGAGCGCGCCCTTGCCTGCTTGTGTCTCCGCGACGGGCAGGCCGGCACGTTCGGCCAGATCGGCCAGCGCCTGCTCGGCGCCGCTGTAGAGCACGCCGCCGCCCGCGACGATGAGCGGCGCCTTGGCGGTCCTCAGCAGGGCCGTGAGGTCGTCGATCTCACGCGGGTCGGCGGGCTGGCGGCGCGTGCGCCAGACGCGGCGTTTGAAGAAGCTCTCGGGGTAGTCGAAGGCCTCGGCCTGCACGTCCTGGCAGAAGGCGAGCGTCACCGGTCCGCAGTCGGCCGGGTCCGTCAGGGTCGACATGGCGCGCGGCAGGGCGGCCAGCAGCTGCTCGGGCCGGACGATGCGGTCGAAGTAGCGGGAGACCGGCTTGAAGCAGTCGTTGGCGCTGATCGTGCCGTCGCCGAAGTCCTCGATCTGCTGCAGCACTGGGTCAGGCCGGCGGCTCGCGTAAACATCGCCCGGCAGAAAGAGGACCGGCAGGCGGTTCACGTGCGCCAGCGCGGCGGCCGTGACCATGTTGGTGGCGCCCGGCCCGATTGAGGTGGTGCAGACCATCGCGCGGCGGCGGCGCATCTGCTTGGCGTAGGCGATGGCGGCATGGGCCATGCCCTGCTCATTGTGGGCGCGGAAGGTCGGGAAGGTCTCGCGCGCCGCGTGCAGCGCCTCGCCCATGCCGGCGACGTTGCCGTGGCCGAAGATGGCCCAGCAGCCGGCGAAGTACGGGACCTCGACGCCGTCGACTTCGACCAACTGGTTGGCAAGGTATCGGACCGCCGCCTGGGCAGCCGTCAGACGGATCGTGCTCACGCCGCCGCCTCGACCGAATTGCGCGCCGTGCGCCAGGCCTCGACGAGGACCGTCAGGCGTTCGGCGAGGGAGGCGATGGCGGCCTCGTCGTCCAGTTCGCCGGCAAACCAGCCGCGGGCGACGTCGTTGAAGATGGTGCGGCCGACGGCAAAGCCCTTCACCGTCTGCACCGGCGCCGCTGCCTTGAAGGAGGCGAGCAGCTCCTCCTGCGGAGCTGAGAGGCCCAGCAGCACGACGCCACGGCAGAGGGGATCGTTCTTCAGGATCACGGCCTCGATATTGCGCCAGGCGCGGGGGTCGTCGGAAGGCTCCAGCTTCCACCAGTCCGGCTTGATGCCCAGATCGTAGAGCCGCTGCAGCGCCCTGGCGATGGTGTGGCCGTCGACCGCCATGCCCTTGGGCGCGATGACTTCCATGAGAAGCTCGTGGCCGGTCTTGCGGCAGGCGTCGAACAGCCGAAGCAGCTGCGCCTCCTGCTGCTCGCGAAGGCCCGCCTCGTCGTCGGGATGGTAGAAGACGAGGCACTTCACCACGTGCCCGACCGGCCAGACGGCCAGTTCGGTGGCGACGTCCGCCGAGCACTCGAACTCCAGCGGCCGCGACTGCGGCAGCTCGATGGGCCGGCCGATCCAGTAGGGATAGCCTGCGGCCTCGGCGAGGGCGTCGGCGCCGTAGCGGCCGTCGAGCAGCACGCCGAAACGGTCATCGCCCCGCGCTACCTGATCGACCGCACGCAAGGCCAGCGCCTTGAAGTCGCCGATGCGGCCGGCATCGGCGCCGAGCTCGCGGGCGAGGTCCTCGAACTGGACGCGGTGATCGACGGCGAGGACCGTCAGCTCGGGATAGGAATGGGCGCGGGTCGTCGCCCAGTGCAGGTGTTCGAGCTCCTCCCATTCGCGCAGGCGGAACGGGCGCTCCTTCGCCGAGCGGAAGAATTCCATCTCAGGCCAAGTCGGCATGGCGGGCGCGCAGCCGTGGCGGGAGACCACAATGGCGCCGGCGGCGTTGCCGAGTTCGCAGCAGGTCTCCAGCGGCAGCTCGCGCAGCCAGCCGCGCAGGAAGCCGCTCATGAAGGCATCGCCCGCGCCGAGGACGTTATAGACCTCGACCTCGAAGCCCTTGCCGACGACGCCGGCGTCCAGCGAGTCCGGAATGGCGCCTGCGAAGGCGGTGCAACCCTTGGGCCCCCGCTTGCAGACCAGCAGCGCATCGGTGTGGCCGCGGACCGCCTTCAGCGCCGCCAGCGTGTCGGTCGTGCCGCCGAGGATGTGGAATTCCTCTTCCGTGCCCACGATGAGGTCGCAGAGCGGCAGCACGGTCTGGAGCTTGGCCGTCACACCCTCATGCGCCACGAAGCGGTTCTCGCCGGCTTCCAGCGCCGTCAGGCCCCACAGCACCGGCCGGTAGTCGATGTCGAACACGACTTTGCCGCCGGACGCCCTGGCCAGCTTCGCCGCCTTGACACTCATGTCGAAGACGTTCGGCTGCGACAGGTGGGTGCCGTTGATCAGCACCGCCTTCGCCTGCGCGATGAAGGCGGGGTCGACGTCGCCTTCGTCCAGCGCCATGTCGGCGCAGTTCTCGCGGTAGAAGATGAGCGGGAAGGTGTCCTGGTCACGAATGCCGAGAATGACGAGCGCGGTCAGACGGTCGGGGTCTGACAGCACCCCGTGGACCGAGACCCCTTCCCGCTCGAGCTGCTCGCGGATGAAGCGGCCCATGTGGTCCGCACCCACCCGTGTGAGCAACCCTGTCTTGAGGCCGAGCCGGGCGCCGCCGATGGCGGTGTTGGTGGGACTGCCGCCGACGTACTTGGCGAAGGACATCATGTCCTCCAGCCTTCCGCCCACCTGCTGACCGTAAAGGTCGATGCTGGAGCGGCCGATGGCGATCAGGTCGAGTGTCTTTTCGTGCGCCATGGGCCTTCGCGTAACAATCACAGCGCCCCGGCGCCGTTCACATGTAACGTCTATTCCAAAATGTTCGGCGCTGCAATGTTCGTTTCATTCTATTTGCGCGCTTTCGTGCTCTCGAAGGCAAAGCCGATGACGAGCGCCTGGGCCAGGCAAATGGAGGCGGCCAGCGAGCGGAAGGTGCGCACTTCCGATTCGCGCACCTGCAGCACCAGGGTGGCGAGCTTGGCGATCGGGCTGACCAGGCTGTCGCTGATGGAGAGGATTCTGGCGCCCTTGTCGGCGGCGATCTCCACCGCCTGCACCGACTCTTCGGCGTAGGGCTGGTAGCTGACGGCGATGAGGAGGTCCTTGGGGCCGATGGTCTGCACCTGCTGGCGGGTGAGGCCGGCGACGCCGTCGACGAACATGGTCCGCTTGTTCACCTGCTGCAGCGAGTAGGCGAGGTAGGACGAGACGGGGAAGGCGCGGCGGAAGCCGACGACATAGACGGTCTCGGCCTTGCGGATGAGGCTGACGGCCTCGACCATCTCCTTCTCGCTGACAGTCTGGCCAAGGCTCTGCAGGGCCAGCGTGTTGCCCTCAACGAACTCGGCCAGCAGCTCGGCTCCGTCGCCCGCGGCGCGCTGGTCGACCTTCTCCGTGAAATTGCGGATGCGCTCGCTGTAGCCGAGGGCCATGTGGCCGGAGAGCAGCCCATCGCGGAACAGGCGCTGCATCTGGCTGGCGCCGTCGAAGCCGAACGTCTTGGCGAAGCGGACGATAGCCGAGGGCTGCACGCCGGCGCGCTCGGCGATCACCGCGAGCGTCTCCAGCGCCAGCTCGTTCGGCTCGTCCAGCACGTAGCGCGCGATCTGCTGCAGACGCTTGCTGAGCTGGTCGTAGCGTTCGAGGATGGCGGCGCGAAGTTCTTCGGCCGTAGCCGGCGGCGTGATCTGGCTCATGTCCCCCGGCCCCTCGATTCCGGTTTTAGAATATCCGTTCCGCGAGCGATTACAACGGCGGCGGCGCGGATATTCCATTTTCGTTTGCGGACGGAATTTTCCTTCCATATGAGGGGGCGAGGGAGGGCCGCCGATGTTCAAGATTGCTCAGCTGGGCGCAGGGCGCATGGGGGGCATCCACGCCCGCAGCGCCGCGGGTGATCCGAGGCTCGACCTCGCCTACATCGTCGACACCCGCTCCGACGCGGCCGGCGCACTGGCCAGCGAGGTTGGCGCCGAACTCTCGACGTTCGACGCCGTGCTTGCCGACGAGGAGATCAAGGGCGTCATCGTCGCCAGCTCGACCGACACCCACCTCGACTTCACCCTTGCCTGCCTCGAGGCAGGCAAGGCGGTGTTCTGCGAAAAGCCTCTCGATCTCGACGCGGGGCGCCTGAGGGCTCATGAGGCGGCCTTTCGCGCGGCCAAGGCGCCGCTCTTCGTCGCCTTCAACCGCCGCCACGATCCGCACTTCCAGGCGCTGAGGGCCAAGGTCTCCAGCGGCGCCATCGGCGAGCTGGAAACGCTGCACCTCATCAATCACGACCCGGCCTCCCCACCCCCGCACTTCATTCCGACGAGCGGCGGGCTCTTCAAGGACTTTACCGTCCACGACTTCGACACGGCGCGCTGGATTTTGGGTGAGAAGCCGGTCGAGGTGTTCGCATGGGCGAGCTGCCTGGTGGACCCGATGATCGCGGAAATGGGCGATGTCGACACCGCGCGGCTGATCCTGCGCACTGCCTCCGGCCGCCTTTGTGTGATCAGCAACACGCGCCGCAGCGGCTATGGCTACGATCAGCGCATCGAGGCCTACGGCTCGAAGGGCATGGCGCTCGCGGCCAACCTGCCCGTCAGCACCATCAGCGCCTGGACCGAGGGCGGAGCGACGGGCGATCCGATCCACTTCGGCTTCCTCACCCGCTACGCCGAAGCCTATCGCAACGAAATGAGCCACTTCGCGGCAGTTATCGCCGGGGAGTGCGAGCCGCTCACCGGCTACGACGCCTCGATCGACTCACTGGCGCTGGCCGAGGCCGCGGCCCTGTCCGTGCAAACCGGCGCCCCTGTTCGTCTTTAGGAGACCCAATGTTCAAGCTCGCACTGCTCGGCGCCGGCCGTATCGGCAAGATCCACGGCGCCAACGCCGCGGCCCACCCGGCCCTTTCAGTCGCCTATGTGGTCGATCCCATGGCCGAACCGGCGCAGGCGCTGGCGAGCCAGCTGAGCGCGCGCGTCGCGAGCCTCGATGAAGCCCTGGCCGATCCGGAGATCGCCGGCGTCATCGTCGCCAGCTCCACCGACGCGCACCTCGATCACTGCAAGCGCGCCGCGGCCGTCGGCAAGGCGATCTTCTGCGAGAAGCCGCTGGATCTCGATCTGGACCGCGCCCGCGCCGCCTCGGCCGAGCTGTCCGGCGCGCGCCTGTTCCTGGGCTTCAATCGCCGCTTCGACCCGAGCTTCCGCGGCCTGAAGGACAAGCTGGCCGCCGGCGCCGTCGGCAAGCTCGAGACGCTGCACATCATCAGCCACGACCCTGCCCCGCCGCCGGTCAGCTACGTCAAGGTCAGTGGCGGCCTCTTCAAGGACATGGCCATCCACGACTTCGACATGGCGCGCTGGATCCTCGGCGAGGAGCCGTCGGAAGTGTTCGCCGCCTCCGCCTGCCTGGTCGACCCGGCCATCGGTAAAGCGGGCGATGTGGACACCGCCAAGGTGCTGCTGCGCACGCCGTCGGGCCGCATCTGCATGATCAGCAACAGCCGCCGCAGCGGCTATGGCTACGACCAGCGCATCGAAGCCTTCGGTTCGGGCGGCATGGTCCGCGCCGACAACATGACCGAGAGTACCGTGCAGGTGTGGAGCGAGGATGGGGCGGCCGCCGACCGCTTCCAGAACTTCTTCCTCGACCGGTACCGCGAGGCCTACCGTCTGGAGATGGATCACTTCACGGCCATCCTGAACGGCGAGACGCCGCAGGTCGGCTACGCTGACGGCGTGGCGGCTCTGGCCCTGGCCGAAGCGGCCGGCGAATCCGCCCGCAGCGGTAAGCCCGTCCGCCTGTAAACGGCGCTCACCACCCCACAAAAAGAAAAGGCGGCGACCTTAGGGAAAGGTCGCCGCCAGTAACCGCGCTAGGAGGACTTAGGCGCGGCGGGGCGCGCGAACCCCGCCGGCTTGATCAGTAGGTGAACGACAGGCCGACCCGGAACGAGCGGCCAAAGCTCTCCACTTCCGCGAAGCGACCCGGGTTGCCGAAGTAGTAGTAGTCGTCCGGGTTGTTGAGGTTGTTGCCTTCGGCAAAGACCTCGATCTGCTTGGTGATGTTGTAGCCGACCTTGGCGCTGATCGTGCCCAGCTCATCGAAGTAGATGTCGCTGTCGCCGCTTTCGTCACCCGTGTCGATCTCGTCGATGTAGGCCGAGCGGTAGCTGTAGGCGACCCGCGCCGAAAAGCCGTACTTCTCGTAGTAGACCTGAGCGCTGGCAATGCGCTCGGCCTGCTTGGGCAGCATGGTGTCGCCCGTGCGGCCAGGCACCTTCAGCTTGCCGTCGACGAAGGTCATGTTGGCGTTGACGCCAAGACCATCGAACGGCGAGGGCAGGAAGGTCAGCGGCTTCTGGAAGGCAAATTCCAGACCCGTGACTTCGGCTTCCGAGCCGTTGACGAAGGTCGAGACCTGCGCGTCTTCGATGTCGATGCCGCCGAACGTGCCATCGGTTTCGAAAGTCGAGGCGAAGATCGGGTTGTCGATCTTCTTGTGGAAGAAGCCGACCGAGATGCCGCCCTCATCCGGGAAGTAGTATTCCAGCGAGGCGTCGAAGTTCACCGACTCCTGCGGTTGCAGGTCCGGGTTGCCGAGCGCGACCTCGTCACCATCGATCGAGACCGTCGGAGCGAGCTGGAAGTATTCCGGCCGGCCGATGGCGGTCGTCACCGCGGCGCGGGCGACGAGGTCGGGGGTCACCTGGTACTTGACGTTCACGCCCGGAAACCAGTCGGTGTAGCTGTAGCTGCCGAACTGGTTGTAGGTGTCGTCGACGCTGGCGTCCTCGGTAACGGCGATGGCCTTGCTGTCGCCCTCGGTCTTCTCGACGCGGATACCCGGAATGATGTTGAGCGGGCCCAGATCGAAGCTGCCCATGATGTAGGCGGCGGTGATCGTCTCGACGACCTTGTAGTCCTCACCGAGGCTCTCGATGATCTGGTCTTCTTCGCTGCTCTCGAACAGCTCCGGATTGTCGCCGAAGAAGTCCTTGAAGAGGTCGAAGTTGATCTTCGGACCGAAGGTGTAGGCGCCGTCCCAGTTGGTGGGCACGGTTTCTGTGACGAAGTCCGTCAGGAAGATCTGCGGACCCGCGCGCTCGAACACCTCGCCGGTGGCGTCGGTGAACTTGTCGCGGTGCAGGTACTTGGCGCCGAACTTGAGGAAGCCGTTGGGGCCAAACATCTCCATCGGCACTTTATAGTCGGCGCGGACCTGGTTGAGGTCTTCCTCCGCCTCACGCGTCACATGCTTGTAGCTGCGGAAGCGGTAGCGGGCCGGATCGACGGCGTCGTCGCTGAGCACCAGGCTCTCCGGCTCCTTGGAGCCGTTCTCGAACGTGCCGGTGATGTCGGGGCCGTTGTAACGGAACTCGACCTCGTCGCGGATCGGGTCTTCCTTCTTCGCGAGCGAGTGCGTGGCCGCCACGCTCAGCGTGCCCGGTCCAACCTCGAAGTCGCCGCCGAGGGCCAGCGTGGTGGTGCTGGTCACTTCCTGGCGCTGGCGAACCAGACGCCGGCCGGTCGCGCCCTCTTCGAACGCCCCGCCCGCAGCGGAAAGCTCGGAGTAGCTCTCCTCGTCTTCCGGGAAGAAGAAGCGGAAGCGGCTGCGCGTCTCTTCGTCGTCGAACTTCGAATACATCAGGCGCGCGTACATCTTCGCGGCGTCCGTCGGGCGCCAGTCGAAGTTGGCCACCGCACCCTGACGCACCCGCCAGGCCGGATCGTAGATGCGGCTGTCGATCTCTTCCGGCATGTCGAAGTCGCCGACTTCCATGCGGGCGCCGGCGAGGATGTCCTGCGAGTAGGACGGGCGCTTGGAGTAGTTCAGCGCCAGCACGAGGCCGAACTGACGGTCGGGGCCGAACAGGCCGCCGCCGGCGATGTCACCCTCGAAGCCGCGGTCATCGGTGTCGTCGTAGGTCGAGCCGGCCGCGCGGACGTTGAAGAAGCGGCGGCCCTTGTCGAAGGCGGTCAGGGTATTGATGTCGACCTGGCCGGCGATGGCGTTGGCGTCGAGGTCCGGCGTCAGCGACTTCACGACCGTGACCGAGCCGATCAGGGCCGAGGGAATGTCGTCCAGCTTCACGTTCCGCGACTCGGGCTCGGGAGCCGAGGCGGTCTGGCTGTTGATGGTCACGTTGGCGAGGTTCGGCTCGATCCCGCGGATGATCAGGTAGCGGCCTTCGCCCTTGTCGGTGGCGACCGAGACGCCCGGCAGGCGGCGGACCGCCTCGGCGACGTTCTGGTCGGGCAGCTTGCCGACGTCGTCGGCGGAGACGACTTCAACCGCCTGCACCGCCTCGCGCTTCTTCTCCAGCGACTCGCGGTCGGACGCGCGCTGGCCGGTGACGACGACTTCTTCGACTTCAGTGGCGTCCGCGGCTGCTTCCTGCGCCGCGACGCTCACAGGCGCCACCAGACAGGACGACAGCAGCAGCGCGCTGATTAGATACCTGGGCCCCATGGCGCCCTCCCCGTTCTCTGTTGTTGCGGCCCGGACGTGATTCTCCCGTCGGGCCGATGGCGCACATTACGAACAGATTTTCCATTCCGCAACCAAAATAGAAATTCTCTTGCACGAGCGCCTTCGAACGATATTTTCCATCCATCCGCCGGCTGCGGCGGAGACCGTGTAGCCTGCCAAGCTGACGCTTTGATGACGCCGCGGGCATGGATGGCGTCAGGCGCGGTGACGCTTGATGGAGCCAAGGACCGCGACGGGCGGACCGTAAAGATCTTCGAGGGACCTGCAGATGATGATGACCGTTAAGCGCGCGCTCCTGGTGACCGCCTGCATTGCCGCTGTTGCGACCAGCGGCTGCGCCGGCCGCCCCCTGACCGGCGAGGAGACCGACGCCTCCGACGCCGCGCGCATGCTGGTGGGCGCTGGAACGCCTGTTCCCGCCTCGGGCGAGACCATCGCCGTCGGCACCGCCAACGCCGACGCCGCCGACGATCCGGCCATCTGGGTCGATCCGGCCGATTCTTCACGAGTGGTGCTGTTCGGCACCGACAAGAAGGCAGGGCTCTATGCCTATGACCTGTCGGGCGCGGTGCTGCAGAACCTGCCGGGCGGCAACCCCAACAACGTCGACCTGCG
>CAMLRH010000037.1 GCA_946482375.1 uncultured Caulobacteraceae bacterium
CCTCGCTGGCGCGGCGCTTCGGCCCCGACGCCTTCATGCTCGACATCGGCCTGCCCGACATCGACGGCCTGGCGCTGCTCGACCTGCTCAAGCGCACGCCCGAGACGCGGCACATTCCCGTGCACCTGATCTCGGCCGACGACCAGCGCGGCATCGGCCTGTCGATGGGCGCCTTCGGCTTCACCCACAAGCCGGTGGAGCGCGAGGTGGTGGTCTCCACGCTGCAGGGCGTGAAGAGCTTCGTCGACAAGGCCGACCGGCGCGTCGTGCTGGTCGGCGGCGAGGGCGAGGCGGCGGCGACGCTGCGCGAATGCTTCACCAAGGTGGAGCTGGCCGATGACATCGAAGCCGTGCTGGCGCTGCCGCCGGCGGAACGTCCGGACGGGATCGTGGTTGAGGCCCAGGCGGCCCCCGCGGCGAAACTGGTGGACGTGCTGAAGATGGCTGAGAACGCGAGCCCTGTGGTGGTCTACGCGCCCGAGGAACTGGAGGCCGAGGACGACAAGCGTCTGCGGCTGGCGGTCTTCGGCGGGCTTGTCCGCTTGGCCCGCACCCCCGACCAGCTGGTCGACCAGGCGACGCTGCTGCTGCACGAGCCGCTCGACCAGCTGCCGGAGGAGACGCGCGCGAAGCTGGTGCAGAACCGGCATGACGACGCCCTGCTCGCGGGTCGCAAGATGGTCGTCATCGACGACGACATCCGCAACATCTTCTCGCTGGCCTCGGCGCTGGAGGAGTACGGCATCGAGCTCAGCTACGCCGAAAGCGGCCGCGCCGGACTGCAGCTGCTGGAGGCCCGGCCGGACGCGGACGTCGTGCTGGTCGACATCATGATGCCGGACATGGACGGCTACGAGACGATCCGGGAGATCCGCTCGCGGCCGGCCTTCACCGAGCTGCCGATCGTGGCCGTCACCGCCAAGGCGATGAAGGGCGACCGGCAGAAGTGCATCCAGGCCGGGGCCAGCGACTACGTCTCCAAGCCGGTGGACATCGACCACCTGGTCTCGGTGCTGCGGGTCTGCCTGCAGCGCGCCGACGCCATCCGGCTCGCCTCCGACACCGTTGTCTCGTTGATGCCGCAAGCGAGCTGACGTTGAGCGCTTACCTGTCACCGGCCGCCCGATCGCGGGCGGGGCCGAGCGCCCCGCCCGACCTCACCGCGCCCATCGTCGCCAAAATCCTCATCGTCGACGACGACGAGCGCAACGCCTTCGCCGCCATTCAGGCGCTGGAGGATCTCGGTCACGAGCTGGTGGTGGCGCGTTCGGGCGAGGAGGCTCTGAAGGCGCTGCTGCAGCACGACTTCGCCGTCATCCTGCTCGACCTGCACATGCCGGGGATGGACGGCTACGAGACGGCGCGGCTGATCCGCCTGCGGAAGAAGACGCGGGACGTGCCGATCGTCTTCCTGACGGCCATCTTCCGCGACGAGGCGCACATCTTCCAGGCCTACTCGGCCGGCGCCGTCGACATGGTCTTCAAGCCGGTCGACCCCTTCATCCTGCGCTCCAAGGTCTCGGTGCTGGTCGACCTGCACATCAAGACCGAGGAGGTGAAGCGCCAGATGGCGCACAGCCAGTGGCTGCTGGAGGAGAACCGCCGGGTCCAGAGCGAGAAGGCCAAGGCGGAGGCCGCCCTGCAGCGCTCGCGCGAGCGGCAGGAGCAGATCATGCGCTCGCTGCCGATCACCTTCCACTCGCGCATCGCCGAGCCGCCGTTCGAGCCGGTGTTCATCAGCGACAGCGTCCAGACCATCACCGGCTTCACGCCGGAGGAGTTCATGTCGACGCCGGACTTCGGCTCCTCGCGCATCCATCCCGACGACCTGCAGAAGGTGGTCGAGGCGATCAGCACGGCGCGCGACACCGGCTACTACAGCTGCGAGTTCCGCTGGCTCTGCGCCGACGGGCAGTACCGCTACCTGTTCGACCAGGGGGTGCTGGCGCCGGGCCTCGACAGCGACCGCAAGGAGGTCTTCGGGGTCATCCTCGACTCCACCGACCGGCGGCAGCTTGAGGAGCAGCTGACGCAGGCGCGCAAGATGGAGGCCGTCGGCCAGCTGACCGGCGGCGTGGCGCACGACTTCAACAACCTGCTGACCGTCATCCTCGGCAACGTCGACATGATGAGTCGGCGGATCGAGGACGACCGCCAGCGGGCGCGGCGCATCGACGCCATGCGGCAGGCCGCCGAGCGCGGCCGCGACCTGACCCGCCAGCTGCTCGCCTTCTCGCGCCGCCAGCACCTGTCGCCGGTGACCATCGACATCAACGACCTGGTCCGCCACTTCAGCCCGCTGCTCAGCCAGGGCGTCGGCGAGGCCGTCGAGCTGAAGCTCGATCTGGCCAAGGAGCCGGCCTGCGCCAACGTCGACCCGACGCAGCTGGAGACGGCGCTCTTGAACCTGGCGGTCAACGCACGCGACGCCATGCCCGACGGCGGCGAGCTGAAAATCGTCACCCGGCGCAAGGGCGACAACGTCCTCATCGAGGTCCGCGACACCGGCGTCGGCATGACCGACGAGGTGCGCGATCGGGTCTTCGAGCCCTTCTTCACCACCAAGGACGTCGGCAAGGGGTCGGGCCTGGGCCTGAGCCAGGTCTACGGCTTCGTGCGCCAGTCGGACGGCCAGGTCGAGATCGAGAGCAAGCCGGGCAAGGGCGCCACGGTGCGCCTCACCCTCCCCGCCTCGGCCGAAAAGCCGAAACAGCGCGCCGCCTCGTCGCAGGCGGAGACCGTCGGCGGGTCGGAGAAGATCCTGGTGGTGGAGGACGACGCGGCGGTGCTGACGCTGACCTCCGACATGCTGGCGGGCCTGGGCTATCAGGTCGTCACGGCCACCGACGCCGGCCAGGCGCTGAAGGTGCTGAAGGGCGACGAGCCGGTGGACCTGCTGTTCACCGACGTGGTCATGCCCGGTGGCATGAGCGGCGTCAGCCTGGCGCGCGAAGCGCAGGCGCTGCGGCCGGACATGCACATCCTGCTGACGTCAGGCTTCGTCGGGGACGGCGCGAAACTCGCCGAGCACGAATACCCGCTGATCGACAAGCCCTACGAGGCCGCGGCGCTGGCGGCGCAGATCCGCTCGCTGCTCGACCGGCCGGGACCGGTGAAGCGGCGCAAGCGGCAACCGTCGCAGGCGACGGCTTGAACCCTTCTCCCTGAGGGAGAAGGAGGGGCCCGCGAAGCGGGATGAGGTTTAGGGACCTTTCCGGAGAGGGCGTAGACCCTCACCCGGTCGCTGCGCGACCACCCTCTCCCTCAGGGAGAGGAAAGCGGCGACGGCCTAGGCGGCTACTTCGGGTTCGCTCTCGTTGGCCAGCGCCTTGGCGACGGCCAGCAGGGCCGCGCGGGCGCGGCGGTCGGGGATGCGGGCGTAGACTTCCAGCAGCTCCACGGCGCCGGGCGTGACGAGCACGGAAGGCGCGATCTCCTCGGGGGCGCCGCCGCCCTCCTCGCCAAGGAGGTAGGACACCGGGCAGTCGAGACGTTTGGCGATCTTCACCAGCACGGACGCCGAGACGCGATTCACACCCCGCTCGTACTTCTGCACCTGCTGGAAAGTCAGGCCGAGCGCCTCGGCGAGCTGACTCTGGGTGATGCCTAGCGCCTTGCGACGCAGGCGAATACGCGCGCCGACATTAAGGTCGAGCGGCCCGGGACCGGGCTTTGCCATTCGTTACGCCCCCGAACGGTGGTTTCTCTTAACTATCCGCTAGCACGGCCGTTGGGGCTTCGTCGAGGAAACCGTGGTTTTTCTATCAGCAATGTTACCCGAAACGGTTACTTACAAGACTGTTACTACCGTCGGTAGGTATTGGAGCCTATCGCTGGCGCTGTTCTTTTGCCTTTTCACTTTGCTGAACAGGTTCATCGTCACCGGGGTAACCAAGTTCTTCCAGATCGTCGTCGGCGAGGTCGGTTGATTCCATCGCCGCGACGCTGTCGGCCTCGCTGGCGGCCAGGCTGTCGAGGTCGCCGGTGAACTCCAGGTCGACCTCGTCGTCCGGTCCACGCGACATGGCCAGCTCGCTGCCTTCGTCGGGCTCGACGTCGACCTCGTCGCGGATGTCGAGGCCGGCTTCCCCCGCAAGGTAGGCGGCGGCGGGGTCGAGGTCGTCGGTGCGTTCGTCGTCCAGCTCCTCCGGCATGCGGCCGGCGAGGTCGTCGTCCTCGAAGTCGGCCAGCTCGGCGTCGCTTTCCAGGCGGATGATGTCGTCGTCGTCGAGTTCCTCGGCGATCAACGCCGCGTCGTCGTCAGCATCACCGACGGCGGAGGTGGCGTCGAAGACATCCGGCAACTCCTCGAAGGTGCGCATCTCGTTGCCGGGCGCGCCGGGATCGTCGAGATCCTGGTTGTCCTCATCGAAAACTTCGGACTGGTCCTGCCCGTCCCATTCGCCTTCCACGTCCGCGGCCATGAGCTGTTCTCCTTCCCCTGAACAATGAGGAGGCGGCCCCGGATGTTCCGGCGGGCGCGGAGAAAGGTCAGGCCAGCCGCTCGGCCGGCAGGCTGAGCTCGCAGACCAGCCCGTTGGGCCGCCAGTCGAAGGCCGCGCTGCCCTTGAACTGGCCGAGCGCCCGCTCGACCATGCCGACGCCGAAGCCGCTTCTGGAGGGCCTGGAGACCGCCTTCGCGCCTGTCTCCGTCCAGACCAGACGCAAGGCCCCGTCGCCATCCGTGGACCATGCCACGGTCACCGAGCCTTTGCCGGTGGAGAGCGCGCCATACTTCACCGCGTTGGTCGCCAGTTCGTGCAGCACCATGGCCATCGACTGCGCCGCCTCGACCTTCAAAGCGACGTCGGGGCCGTCGAGCTGGACCTTGCCGCCGTCCTCGCTGAAGTAGGGCTTCAGCTCCTCGCTGATGAGACGGCGCAGGTCGGCGCCCTCCCAGCGGCTGTGGGACAGCAGGCTGTGGACGTGGGCGAGCGCGGCGATGCGGCCTTCCAGCGACTGCTTCAGCGCCTCGACCGTGTCGGCCCGCGACAGCTTCACGGCCGCCTGCACCACCGCCAGCAGGTTGTTGGCGCGGTGATCGACCTCGCGGGCCAGCAGTTTCAGCCGCTCCTCGGCTTCCCTTCGTTCGGTGATGTCGAGCAGGACGCCGAGCACATTGCTTGGGACGCCGTCATGGCTGCGGACGATCTCGCAGCGCAGCTGCATCCATCGCGCCGTGCCGTCGCGCCAGAGATACTGGAACTCGACCTCGAAATAGCGTTCGCCCCGGGCCAGCGCAGCCTGACCGGCGGCGCGCACGCTCGTGCCCTCGCCTGGACGGTAGCGCTGGCGAACCTCGTCCATGGTCGGATGGGCGTCTTCGGGGAAATCGAGCAGGCGGTTCAGTTCGGGTGAGGCGGTCAGCTCACCCGTGACGACATCGACGTCCCAGACCGCCATTCGGCCCGCGTCCATCGCCAACCGAAGCCTGGCGTTGATCTCGGCCAGTTCCTCGGCGAGTGGCTTCCCACGGATCGCGTGCGCATCGCCCACGAACCCAACTCCCCTGCACCAGGGTCTCGACCTTAGGCCGATCACGGGCTCGGGCAACGCTTGAAGCCCAATGTGGGTATCACGGTGAATACAGCGCTACCGTGGCGGAATAGATCGTCCGTTCTCCGGGCCGCAGGATGACCATGCCCGTGTCCTCGCCGCGCCAGACCGGGCTGAACGGATCGGCGCGATTGTACTGCGGCTCGACGACGACGAAGGCCTTGTTGGGCGGCGCGTAGACCTGGAAGGCCGTGACGGGCGGAACGTCCGCGCCGATGCGCAGGCCAAGGCCGCCGGCGGGATCGACGACTTCGGCCGTATCGCCGGTCAGACCGACGAAGCAGTCGTCGAGGTAGAGGTCGCCCAGTTCGCGGCCTTGCGAGAAGTCGTAAGGCGTCCCGGCAAGCGGCGCGACCTCGCCCGTCGGCAGCACCTCGTCGTAGTCGTTCACCGCTGTCCGGGCGCTCGCGGGAAGGCGCAGCCGCGCCTGGGCCCGGTCGCCGCTCGGCAGGTTGAACCAGGGGTGCCAGCCGATGCTCATGGGCAGGAGTTCATCGCCCACGTTCATAGCCTCGACGGTCAGCGTCAGGGCCCCGGGCGTCAGGCGATACTCCACCGCGACGTCCGTGCGCGAAAGCCAGCAGCCGCCGAAGTCGCCGGCGTGGAAGACGCCTCGCACGTGGGCGTCGTCCTGCTCGACCATCTCGAACGGCGCGTCGAGCATCAGGCCGTGCATGGCGTAGCGCCGCGCGCCCGGCGCCTTGCCGCCCCAGTTCATCGGCAGGCGGACGGTCTGGCCCAGCACCTGCGTCTCGATCCTGCGTCCCTCGACGGGCTTGCCGGTGATGCGGTTGGCGTAGGGCAGCAGGATCGCGCCGCCCAGGCTGAAGGAGACGTTGCCGTTGAAGTCGTCGGGTCCGCCGAACGCGGGCTCGTCCGGCGTGGTCAGGAGGTCGAACAGCCGGCCGTCCGCCAGCCGCACCCGCGCCTGAAGGAGCAGCATCCCCCGCGAGCGGGCGATGGTGGCGTTCACGAAGCAGGGCGCCTGCCCACCCGCCGCCGACAGCCTTACCGTTTGGGGCAACCCGCTCATCCAACGCCAACCTGAAGCGCTCAGGCCTGTTCCGTGGCCTTTTCGGCTTCACGAAGCTGGCGGGCCTCCTGCTTCTGCCGCTGGGCCATGCGCTCCTGGTATTCGGACGGCCAGACGATCGGCACGTTGAGGCAGACGCTCTGGGTCGGCAGCACGTCGCGCCAGTCGGCGATCAGCTGCTTGTAGGAACGGCCGACGGCGCGGATCTGGCGGTTGAGGTCGTAGAGGCCGACGGGGTGGACGCGGTTGTTCTTCTCCCGCAGCGCCGTGTCCCAGTCGGTCTGGTCGGTCAGCGAGTACCAGGTGAAGCCGACGGTCGGCACGCCGGCGTTGCGGACGCGCAGCACATTGGCCCACTCCTTCCAGAGCCAGTTCACCGCCTCGTCGCCGTTGGGGCCTTCGACGATGTTGGTCTCTGTGTGCATCACCGGCAGGCGGTAGCGGTCGTAGTACTGCCGGGTGATTTCCGAGTAGCCGAAGATCTCGCCCGATGCGCGGGTGTGGCCGTCGGCGCTGACCCGGTGCTCGTTGGTCCAGTAGTAGTCGTTGCCGAGGATGCAGTGGTGGCGGAGGCTCTTCGACAGGAAGAAGTGGTACTCCTCCCGCGTCATGCCGCAGTCCATCAGGTACTCGTACATCTCCGAGTCGACCCGGTGGCCGTAGTTGAGGTCGAGCGACAGGAACCGCATCGAGTTCATGATCTCGGCCGGCTTGATCGCCTTGGGGTTCTCGGCGTGGAAGTACTCCGAGCTCTCCGACTGGATGAAGATGGCGTCGGGGCGGACCTCGAGGATGGCCTTCATGGCCAGCACGTTGGCCTTCACCAGGTGCTTCAGCGCGGTGACGAAGGTGACGTCGCTCGTGCCCTGCTCGTTCCACCAGCCGTACTTGGCCGAGAACAGCGCGCAGATGAACATCTCGTTGACCGGGGTGTAGAGCTGCACCCAGGGGAAGCGCTCGGCGAAGGCGCGGGCGTAGCCGGCGAAGAGCTCGGGGAAGTCGGGGTTCTGGAAGTCGCCGATCCAGTCAGGCACGCCGAAGTGGCAGAGGTCGACGATCGGGGCGATGTCGCGGCGCTGCAGGTCCGCGAAGGTGATGTCGGCGAACTCCCAGTCGTACTTGCCGACGCCCTGGAAGCTGGTGTGCAGCGGCGGACCGTAGCGCAGGAAGCGGATGCCCAGCTCTTCGAGCAGGTCGAAGTCGGTCTGCCAGAGCCGGTAGTGGTGGCAGGACTCCATCTGGTCCACGCGGACGCGGCCGTTCTGGATGGTCGGGATGCTATTTTCGATCCCGGTCGCGAACATAAAGGCGGAAATAGCGCGACCCTCCGACTTCCAGGCGCGTTTGCGGGCTCCGTCGCCTTAACGACAGAGCCGCAGCTAAGGTTCACTGAAATCGCGGGTCGGGACGCCGCCGCTATTCGGCGGGGGCGCCGTTGATCTTGCGGCAGCGGGCAATGCCCGTGATGCCGTCGGCGCCGGTGTCGAGATTGCGGACCCAGACCTTGTCACCCACCACCGCCATCACCGTGAAGTGCGGATAGTGGTTGGGCCCGGTGCGAACCATGTCGCCGGTCTGGATGTCTTCGTCGTACTCCCGATCGTGTACGATGTCGTACAGGTCGGAATAGCTGATCTGAGCCACGGGACCCCTCCCGATTCGTTATGTCCTCATATGTTAGACACAGTCAGTATGAATGGAACCGAAACGTGGCCTGACGAGTTGTCGCACTCCGCCTGAGCCGGGAACCGGGTTTTGGCGAGGCCATCCGGAGAGGCGAAAGCTTCATGGAAACAAGGGTTTGGTGTGCCTTCGAGGCTTCGAACACCCTTGGCGAAGGGCCCGTGTGGGACCCCATGGCGAGCCGGCTCTACTGGTTCGATATAAAACAAGCTCTGCTGTATTGGGGTGATCCGAATACTGGGAATCAAGGGTGCTGGAAGCTTCACTGTAGAGCCAGCGCGGCCGTTATACGGCGCGCGGGCGGACTTTTGCTGGCGACCGAAGACGGGCTGGCAGACTTCGACACGGCGACGGGAAGCTTGAGCATTCGGGAGCCACTGGATCTCGGGCCGGGCTTTCGCTCCAACGACGGCAAGATCGACGTTCGCGGCCGCTTCTGGTGGGGCACGATGGACGACGACGGCGGCAAGCGGCCGGGTGTCCTCTACCGCTACGATCCCGACGGGACGCTGGCGCCGGTCGTCGACGACATCCACATCGTCAACACAGTGTCCTGCTCGCCGGACGGACGGACCTATTATCTGGCGGACTCGAAGCGCGGCGTGATCTGGGTCTTCGACATGGACGAGGCCGGGCGGCTCTCGAACCGGCGGGTGTTCGTGGAGACGGACGGTCCCGACGGCTCGGCGGTGGACGTCGATGGCTACCTCTGGAACGCGCAGTGGGGATCGTGGCGGGTTGTACGCTACGCCCCGGACGGCTCGGTGGACTGCATCGTCGAGGTCCCGGTGGAGCAGCCGTCGAGCTGCGCCTTTGGGGGTGATGACATGACCACCCTCTTCATCACCACCGCCCGCGAGGACCTGTCCGAGGACGCGCTGGCCGGGCAGCCGTGGGCGGGGTCGGTGCTGGCGTTCGAGGCGGGCGTAAAAGGGCTTTCATTGCCGAGCTTCGCGGGCTGAACCTTGGGCGCCCGCGCGGGTTAAGAGAGGGGGGACGAGGGAGCCTGCCGTGACGGACAAGAAGACGCCGCTTCGCAGCCAGCGTTCCTACGGCAAGCTCGACCGCGACGGCTTCATTCACAGGAGCTGGATCAAGGGAACGGGCCTGCCCGACCACGTCTTCGACGGCCGCCCGATCATCGGCATCTGCAACACCTGGTCGGAGTTGGTCACCTGCCAGGCGCACCTGCGCGAGCTGGCGGAATACGTGAAGCGCGGCGTCTGGGAGGCCGGCGGGGCGCCGATCGAGTTCCCGGCCATGAGCCTGCCCGAGACGCAGATGCGGCCCACCGCGATGCTGTTTCGCAACCTGCTGGCCATGGAGGTCGAGGAGAGCATCCGCGGCAACCCGATCGACGGGGTCGTGCTGCTCGGCGGCTGCGACAAGACCACGCCGGGGCAGCTGATGGGGGCGGCGAGCGTGGACCTGCCGACGATGGTGCTGTCCTCGGGGCCCATGCTGAACGGCAAGTTCGAGGGCCGCGACATCGGCTCCGGCACGGACGTCTGGCGGTTCAGCGAGGCGGTGCGGGCGGGCGAGATGAGCCTGGCGGACTTCATGAAGGCCGAGAGCGGGATGAGCCGATCAAACGGCGTGTGCAACACCATGGGCACGGCCTCGACGATGGCCAGCCTGGTCGAGGCGCTGGGCATGAGCCTGCCCGACAACGCCGCCCTCCCCGGCCCCGATGCGCGGAGGAAGCGGCTGGCGCACCTGACCGGCAACCGCATCGTCGAGCTGGTGAAGGAGGACGTGCGGCTATCGCGGATCGTCACCCGCGAGGCGTTCGAGAACGCCATCCTGGTGCATGCCGCCATCGGCGGGTCGACCAACGCGGTGGTTCACCTGCTGGCGCTGGCGGGACGGGTCGGTGTGGAGCTGACGCTGGACGACTTCGACCGCATAGGTCGTGAAGCGCCTTTGCTAGTGAATTTAATGCCTTCCGGGAAATATCTGATGGAAGATTTTTGCTACGCCGGCGGCGTGCCGGCGGTGCTGAGGGAACTCGGCGACCGGCTGCGCGGCGAGGCGATGACTGTCGGCGGC
Source organism: uncultured Caulobacteraceae bacterium (assembly GCA_946482375.1). Next base: position 10,322 of record CAMLRH010000037.1, read on the forward strand.
CACACCCAGGCCGAGATCGCGGCGACCGGCGAGGTTTACAATCGCGAGGTCATCGGCTCGATGGAGGCGCCCATCGGGCCGTCCTCGGGGGTGTGGGTGCTGCGGGGCAACCTCTGCCCGCATGGCGCCATCCTGAAGCCGTCCGCCGCGACGCCGGACCTGCTGACCCACCGGGCCCGCGCCGTCGTGTTCGAGGACATCGAGGACTACAAGGCGCGCATCGACGATCCGGACCTGCCGGCGGACGAGAACTCCATCCTGGTGCTGAAGGGCTGCGGGCCGAAGGGCTATCCGGGAATGCCCGAGGTCGGGAACATGGCGCTTCCGCGCAAGCTGCTGGCGAAGGGCGTGCGCGACATGGTCCGCATCTCCGACGCGCGCATGAGCGGTACCGCGTACGGTACGGTAATTCTTCATGTTTCCCCGGAATCGGAGGCAGGCGGGATGCTGGCGCTGGTGCAGACCGGCGACGAGATCGCCTTCGACGGCCCGAACCGGCGGCTGGACCTGATGGTCGAAGAGGCCGAGCTGGCGCGGCGGCGGCAGGCGTGGGAGGCCAACCGCCGGCCGAGCGACTTCACCCGCGGCTGGTACAAGCTCTACATCGACACCGTCCTGCAGGCCGACAAGGGCGCCGACCTCGACTTCCTGGTCGGCAAGTCGAGCGCCGACGTGACGCGGGAGTCGCACTGATGGCGTTCGCGACCTACCCCAGCCTCGAGGGCAAGGTGGTCTTCATCACCGGCGGCGCGTCGGGCATCGGGGCCGTGGTGGTCGAGCAGTTCCATGCGCAGCGGGCGAAGGTCGCCTTCATCGACATCGACGAGGCGGCGGGAACGGCCTTGCAGGCGAAGCTCTCCGGGACGTGGTTCCGGCGCTGCGACGTGACCGACGCGGCCGCCTTGCAGGACGCCATCGGCGCGGCGGCGCAGGCGCTGGGGCCGATCGCGGTGCTGATCAACAACGTCGCCAACGACACCCGCCACAAGGCCGCCGAGACCTCACCGCACGCTTGGCGCAAGGGGCTGGCGGTCAACCTCGATCCCGCCTTCATCGCCTCGACGGCCTGCTACCCGATGATGAAGGAATCAGGCGGCGGCGTGATCGTAAATGTCAGTTCGATCAACGCCTTGCTGGGACCTGCTGAGATGGCGGGCTACGTCGCCGCCAAGGGCGCGATCAACGCCATGTCGAAGTCGCTGGCCCGCGAGTGGGGCGCCGACAACATCCGGGTCAATGCGCTGTCGCCCGGCTGGGTGATCACCGAGCGGCAGCTGAAGCTGTGGCTCACGCCAGAAGCCGAGGCTGACTGGATGAAACAGGTCGCGCTGCAGGAGCGGATCATGCCCGAGGACATCGCCCGGCTCATGCTGTTCCTGGCCAGCGACGACGCCCAGATGATCACCGGCCAGAACCTCGTCATCGACGGCGGGCGGACCTGAATGGCCGCCCCCGCCTTCCTTGCCTGCGACTGGGGGACGACCAACCTGCGCGCCTGGCTGGTCGGCGGCGACGGCGAGGTGCTGGCCGAACGGGAGTTGGCGCTGGGCGTCTCCAAGCTCGGTCCCGGCGAGGCGCAGGCGCGGTTCGAGAGCGAGGTGCGGCCGGCGCTGAATGCGCAGGGGCTGCCAGCCATCCTCTGCGGCATGATCGGATCGAACCTGGGCTGGAAGGCGGTGGACTACATCCCCTGCCCGGCCGGGCTTGAGGACCTGCGCGGCGCGCTGGCGAGCGTGGCTGACGGCGTTCGCATCGTGCCGGGCGTGCGGGGCGATGGCATCGCCGGCGCGCCGGACGTCATGCGCGGCGAGGAGACCCAGGTGTTCGGCTGGCTGCTGCAGGACGCAGCGCGGATGCGCGGCCGCCACGTCATCTGCCACCCCGGCACGCACGCGAAATGGATCCTGGTGGAGGACGGCCGCATCGTACGCTTCATCACCGCCATGACGGGCGAACTGTTCGGGACCCTGAGCAGGCACGGCGTGCTGCGGCATGAGGCTCCGGCGAGCGACGAGGCGGCGTTCGATGCCGGTGTGACGGCGGCCGGCGACGGCGGTGCGCTGGCGGCGCGGTTGTTCACGGCGCGCTCGCGGGTGGTCGCGGGGGGCGAGGCGCCGGAGTCGACGCCGTCCTATCTCTCCGGCCTGCTGATCGGGGCGGAGGCGGCGGCGCTGCCGCAACTGCTCTGCGGCGGGACGGGTTACCCGGTGGTGCTGCTCGGCGACGCCAACCTTTGTCGGTGGTACGGGAGGGCGCTGAAGCGGCTTGGTTTCGAGACTTCGACCCATGACGGGGAGGCCGCGGCGCTGGCGGCGCTCACCGCCTTGCAGCTGGAGGCGCGGACATGAGGCTCATCGACGCCATCGCCGTCTCGCCGGTCGTCGCCATCGTGCGTGGTGTGACGCCCATGGAGGCGGTGGACATCGCGCAGGCCATCTACGACGGCGGCCTGCGGGCGGTGGAAGTGCCGTTGAACTCCCCCTCCCCGCTGGAAAGCATCGGGCTCATCGCGGAAGCCTTCGAAGGCCGCATGGCTGTCGGTGCGGGCACCGTGCTGACCGCCGAGGACGTGGATGCAGTCCAGAGTATTGGCGGCGCCATCATCGTCTCGCCCAACACCAACACCGCCGTCATCCGCCGCGCGGTGGAACTGGGGCTGGACCCGGCGCCGGGGTTCTCGACGCCGACGGAGGCGTTCGCGGCGGTCGATGCAGGCGCGCGGTATCTGAAGCTGTTTCCCGCTATCAGTTTCGGCCCGGCGCACGTGAAGCAGATCAAGGCCGTCCTGCCGGGGGACGTGCAGGTGTGGGCCGTCGGCGGTGTCGGGCCAGTGAACATGGCCGAATGGTGGGCCGCCGGCGCGCGAGGGTTTGGGCTGGGGTCGGAGGTCTATCGGGCTGGGCAGACGCCCGAGGAAACGCTGGCGAAGGCCAAAACGGCATTCGAAACCGCCGCGAAGCTCACCCTCTGAACCGCTCATCCCGGCGAAAGCCGGGACCCAGTTCTGTCCAGTCAGCACTTCGCTGGAAAGTCCTGGGCCCCGGCTTTCGCCGGGG
>CAMLRH010000038.1 GCA_946482375.1 uncultured Caulobacteraceae bacterium
CCCGATGCGCTCCTGGACAGCCGCGAAGACCTCGTGGACCGGCTCCGGAAAGGCGCCATCCGGCCTTTCAAGCAAGCGCGTCTCCTCTTCGATGAGGGCCGGCCGATTGGCCATGAATCCTTCGCGCTGCTTTACGTGGACGTTCCAACCGTCGGAGACGATCATGTGGCGAAAGATTGCCGTTCCCCCGAACGACCACATGCGATACTTCCGGTAGAGTCCGTCCGGGCTCGCGAAATCGACATACTCGATGAGGATGAACTGGTCCGGACCGACGCAGGCTGCGTCGAGTTCATCCGGGCCCTCGACTACGCCGATGATTTCCCCGGTATGGGTCCCAGCGCGGCGAACGATCAAGGGAAAGCCGAGGCCCGCGCGATCGGCCGCCGCCGACGCAACGCCGGGCTTCGGATTGTGCTGGCGGATCACTTTGGGAACGCGCAGCCCGGCGATCCCGGCCAGCCGCTTCGCGACTTTGTCGCGTGTCGTTCTGAGCACTAGCTCGGGCGGATTGATCACGCGTCCCCGATGGCCGCGCAGCAGCCTGCGAAGCCTTTCCAGCGTTTGCGGGTGCTGGTCGGGATCGGTGACAAGGTTCAGCACGCATGAATATTGTGCCGGGTTCGTGCGGTCTGCCCGGCCGAGGAACTGCTTGCTGAGATTGAGCTGGTCGAAGGCAAGTCCGTCCGGGAGCAGCTTGTAAATGTCGGAATTGCCGCCGACGCGGTAGCCGCCCTGCTGCTTGGCCTTGGGATCATCGTCGCTGCCAACAATGATCAGCAGCGGGGACCGAGTCCTCAATGCTGACAAGTCGTAGTCCCAAGGATTGCCCATCGCTCTAGAAGCTGAGCTCCGCATAAATGCGGCGGACATCGCCGCCCCACTCATTGTGGAACCGGTCGAGCAGCCGGTCGGCGGGTGTCATGCCGCTGGCGACGACATCGCGCAAAGGATCGAGGAAGCCACCCTCATTGTCGCCGCTGGCATTGAGTCTTCCCCGCGCGGTCAGGCCGGCGGACGCCATATCCACCACCTCGGCGGCGAGCTCGCGCATCGTGCCGCCTCCGGGCAACGGCGTATCGAGCGCCAGCCTGGGGACCGTATGTCGCAGCGTCTCGCGTTCCTCGATGGTCCAGTGCTTCACACGGTCCCAGGCGGCATCGAGTGTCGCCGGATCGTAGAGCAGCCCAACCCAAAGGGCCGGCAGCGCGCAAATCCGGCCCCAGCGGCCGCCGTCGGCGCCACGCATCTCCAGGAAGCTCTTCATTCGGACCTCGGGAAAAGCAGTTGAGAGATGGTCGGTCCAGTCGCTGAGCCTCGGTTTCTCGCCTGGGAGTTGCGGCAGCTTGCCGTCGAGGAAGGCCCGGAAGCTTTCGCCGGCAACGTCGATGTACTTGCCGTCGCGGTAGACAAAGTACATCGGCACATCGAGCGCATAGTCGCAATAGCGTTCGTAGCCGAACCCGTCCTCGAAGACGAAGGGAAGCATGCCGGTCCGCGCCGGGTCGGTGTCCTCCCAAATGTGGCTGCGGAAGCTCTTGTAGCCGTTGGGCTTGCCGTCGGTGAACGGCGAGTTGGCGAAGAGCGCGGTGGCGATCGGCTGCAGCGCCAGGCTCATGCGGAACTTGGCGACCATGTCGGCCTCGTTCTCGAAGTCGAGGTTGGCCTGCACCGTGCAGGTGCGCAGCATCATGTCGAGGCCGAGCGAACCGACCTTGGGCATGTAGGCGCGCATGATGTCGTAGCGGCCCTTGGGCATGACCGGCACTTCGTCTCGCCGCCACTTGGGCGAGAAGCCGAGGCCCAGGAAACCGATGCCCAGCTCGTCGGCGACGGTCTTCACCTCGTCGAGGTGGCGGCCGGTCTCCTGGCAGATGTCGTGCATGGTTTCGAGCGGGGCGCCCGACAGCTCGAACTGGCCGCCAGGCTCCAGGCTGACGTTGGCGCCGTTGTCCTGCTCCAGCGCGATCAGCACCGGGCCGTTGTCGCTGTCCTCGTAGACCCCGCGCCAGCCGAAGCGCATCAGCCCTTCCAGCATGGCCTTGATGCCCCGCGGCTCGTAGGGGACCGGATCGTGCGAGCCGAGGCGGAAACCGAACTTCTCGTGCTCGGCGCCGACCCGCCAGTCGGTGCGCGGCTTGCAGCCGGCCTCCAGCCAGGCGGTCACATCGTCCAGCGTCAGCGGCCGGTCATCCGTCGCCGTGTACGCCATGCCGCCTCCCCAAGCCCGTTACAGTTGCGATTGCATACGCTCTCCGCCAAGTGGGCGCCAGCGCAGCCATACTCAAGACGCTTCCCGCCAATCTCCAAGCGCCGCCTGCCAGAGCGTCAGCGCCGAGATCGCCGCCGTGTCGGCCCGCAGAATGCGCGGCCCGAGCGACACCGGCGTGACGAAGGGAAGGCTTCTGAGCGCATCCCGTTCCTCCGGCGCGAAGCCGCCTTCGGGACCGATGAGAATTGCCCATGGACCTTCACCCGATAGCGCCCTTAAGGCGGGCTTCGCGTCGCCGCCCTCGTCGCAGAACATCAGACGGCGGTCGTCCCAGCCATCCAGCAACTTTTCCAATTTCACCGGCTCGACGATCTCCGGCACGTCGAGCCGCCCGGTCTGCTCGGCGGCTTCAGTGGCGATAGCCTGCAGCCGCGCGATCCTGGTTTGGTCGGCGTTGGTGTGGCGGGTGACGACGAGGCGGACGCGCCGCGCGCCCAGCTCGGCGGCCTTCTCGACGATGGTCTCCAGCCGCCCGCGCTTCACCAGCGCCACGATCAGGTCGATGTCCGGGCCGGTCGATTGCGGCCGCACCTGCTGGACCAGTTCGAGCCGACAGCCGCGCTTCGACACCTCGGCGATGGTCGCGCGCCACTCCCCGTCGCGGCCGTTGAACAGCAACAGGTCGTCGCCGACGCCCTTGCGCATGACGCTGGTCAGGTAGCGCGCCTGGTCGGGCGTGGGGATCACCCCACCGCCGGGAGCCAGCGTGCTTTCCACATAGAGGCGTATCATCCCTCGACCTCTACAGAAGCTCCCCACCATCGTCATCCCGGCGGTAGCGCAGCGGAGAGCCGGGACCCAGAGGCCGCGTCTGTGACTCCTGGGCCCCGGATCGCCTTCGGCGTCCGGGATGACGGCTGAGGGGGACGGGGGTAAGAGCCGACTCATGACCGCGCCGCTGCCCGACGCCCTGCCGACCAACTGGGTCGACCGCCATGCGCCGGACTGGGCGCAGCCGTGGCTGAAGCTTGGGCGCTTCGACCGGCCGACGGGGATCTGGCTGCTGATGCTGCCCGGCTGGTGGGGCATCGCGCTCGCCCATGCGGCGCGGGGCGAGCCGCCGTCATGGACGCTGCTCGTCCTCTTCTTTCTGGGCGCGGCGCTGATGCGGGCGGCGGGCTGCGCCTACAACGACATCGTCGACCGCGACATCGACGCCAAGGTCTCGCGGACCGCCGGACGGCCGATCCCGTCGGGCCAGATCACGGTCGGGCAGGCCTGGGTGTTCATCGCCGTCTGCTGCGCGGCGAGCCTCGCCATTCTGCTCACCTTCAATCGCACGGCGCAGCTGCTTGGCGTCGCCTCACTGGCGCTGGTGGCCGCCTATCCCTTCATGAAGCGGATCACCTGGTGGCCGCAGGCCTGGCTCGGCCTGACCTTCAACTGGGGCGCCCTGCTGGGTTACGCCGCGACCGAAGGGACCTTGGGCTGGCCGGCCCTGCTGCTCTACGCGAGCGGCGTGTTCTGGACGCTCGGCTACGACACCATCTACGCCGTGCAGGACCTTGAGGACGATGCGCTGGCGGGCGTGAAGTCGTCGGCCCGCAGGCTCGGCGCCGATGCGCCCAAGGCCGTGCTCGGCTTCTACATGGCGGCCTTGGCGCTGGCGCTCGCCGCAGCCTTTGCGGCTGGCCTCGGCCCACTCTTCTACCCGCCGGTTGTCATCTTCGGGCTGATGTTGTCGCGTCAGGTCCAGCGGCTGCGCATGGACGATCCGGCCGGCGCGCTGGCGTTGTTCAAGTCGAACACCTGGGCCGGTGTCGTGCTGTTCGTCGCGCTGGTTGCCGGGGTGTGGAGGTAGGCGACGCGCCATCTCCCTTCCCCCTTGAGGGGGGAAGGGTCGGGGATGGGGGTGGATGCAGGGAGATTTCGGAGGTGCGCGAGAGGCTCTGAGCCAAACTGCGCCAGCCAGAAGCCCAGCGGCCACACCCCACCCCAACCCCTCCCCCTCGAGGGGAGGGGCGCGCACCAAGTTGACTCCCGCGTCATTTCCGCTTCTGGCATAATCCCGCCATGGCCGTAGCCGCTCGCGTCAAGCCCGGAACCTACTTCGCCCCCGCCGACTGGGAGGCGCTGTCGCGCCGCTCGTCGTGGAAGGGGCTGGCGCTGGTGATCCACGCCTGGGCGGTGATCATCGCCGCCGGGGCGGCCTTCGTGATCTGGCCAAACCCGCTGACCTATCTCGCCGCGGTCATCATCATCGGCGCGCGCCAGCTGGGCCTCGCCATCCTGATGCACGACGCCGCCCACGGCTGCATCCACCCCAACCAGAAGGTCAACGACTTCGTCGGCCACTGGCTGGCGGGCGCCACGACCAACGCCGACCTGCAGCGCTATCGCGACTACCACCTGCGGCATCACAAGTACGGCCAGCAGGCGGAGGACCCCGACCTCGTCCTCTCCGCGCCCTTCCCGATCACGCGCGCGTCGATGCGCCGCAAGATCATCCGCGATCTGACCGGCCAGACCTTCTACAAGCAGCGCATCAAGCCGACGATCGGCGCCTTTAGCGACGGCGCCAAGAAGGGCGTTCCGTTCTCGAAGACCTTCAAACTCGTGGTGGGCTTCTGGAAGCCGATGCTGATCACCAATGCGGTGATGCTGGCGATCCTCATCCCGCTTGGCCTGTGGTGGGCGTGGTTCGCGCTGTGGATCGTGCCGATGGCGACCTGGTATCCGCTGATAACGCGGATGCGGAACATCGCCGAGCACGCGCTGGTGGCGAAGAACGAGCCCGACCCGCTGCGCCACGCCCGCACGACCCACGCCAACTGGCTGGAGCGAGCGGTGCTCGCGCCCTACTGGGTCAACTACCACTGCGAACACCACATGTTCATGCACCTGCCCTGCTGGAGCCTGCCCAAGGCCCACAAGCTTCTGAAGAAGCAGGGCGCCGCCGACGGCATGCTCATCGAGCCCGGCGGCTACGCGAAGGTGCTGGCCCTCGCCTCAAGCAAGGGACTGGCGGCGGCCGCCTAGGACCGCCGCCACCGCCCGTTACGGCGCGGGCGTTTCACCCGTGGCGGGGGTTTCGGCCGGAGCCGCCGTCGGCGTCACCGCCGGCGCGGCCGTAGGCGTGTCCGCCTCCAGCTTCACGACCAGCGGGTTCGGCTTGATCTCCTGGGTGGCGCCGCTGACAGCGTCCACGCCCACGCCGATCAGGCCACCGAGGATGACGTTGCCCGCCATGCCCGCCGCGCCGGCGCCAGCGGTCTGGTGCGTGACGCGGGTGTTGACGGTCTTGTACCCAGGCTTGGTGATGGTGACGTCGAACTCGGACTTGCGCGGCATCTTGAAGGTGCAGGGCGTCGCGTCGCAGGCGAAGCCCGCCGTCGTTTTCACGGCCGCTCCACCCGGATCGGTTTCCACCGTCCAGGCTTCCGTGGTGCCGCGGGTAACCGTGGCGCAGGCCGCCGATGACGCGGCGACAGCCGCAATGAGAACCGCGCGCGAGGCGCGGCGAAGGTGATGATGCATGATTGCCCCCATAACCGCCGACTAAGCTTGACGGTGCGGCAAGCGGGCCCGATGGGCCGTTCGCCGTCAAGTAGATTCTCCCCCGCATCGACCTTTAAAGTGAAACGATGATTTCTGACCGCCGCGCCTTCATCCTCGAGAACACCCGCCTGCAGGCGCCGCCGCATGCGCCGGAGCTCAGGCTGCATCTGGCCGACGAGATCACCCCGATCTGGCGGCTGACGGAGGAGGCGCTGGAGGAGATGGGCCTGCCGCCGCCGTTCTGGGCGTTCGCCTGGGCGGGCGGGCAGGCGCTGGCGCGGTATCTGCTCGACCATCCGGAGGTCGTTGCGGGCAAGCGCGTCGTCGACTTCGCGGCCGGCTCGGGGATCGTCGCCATCGCGGCGATGAAGGCGGGCGCGGCGCATGTGCTGGCGGCCGACATCGACAGCTTCTGCGGCCCGGCCATCGCGCTCAACGCCAAGGCCAACGGCGTCACGATCGACTTCACCGACACCGACCTGCTGCAGGCCCCGCCGCCGCCCGTCGACGTCATTCTGGCCGGCGACATCTGCTACGAGAAGCCGCTGGCCGAGCGGGTCATGGCCTGGCTCGCCGCTGCCCGGAGCGCCGGAGCGCAGGTGCTGATCGGCGACCCGGGACGGACGTATTTCCCGCGCGAGGGGCTCAAGAAACTCGCCGAATACCAGGTGCCGACCACCCGCGAACTCGAGGACATGGAGGTCAAGAAGACCGCCGTGTGGACTCTGCCCTGAGCGGCGCTATCACTGGCGGCGGGGGTGACGCGTGACAGCTGAGAAGTCCTGCGGCGAGTGCGCCATGTGCTGCAAGGTCCTGGAGATCCACGAGATCGCCAAGGCCAGGCACACCATGTGCGGCAACTTCAAAAAGGACGCCGGCTGCTCGATCTACGAGGCTCGCCCCACGGCCTGCCGCCAGTTCGTCTGCGCCTGGCTGACGACGCCGGAGATGGACGCCGGCTGGCGGCCCGACCGCTCGAAGCTGATGCTTTGGGGCAGCCAGCAGCTGATGGTCGACGTCGACCCCGCCTACCCCGACGCCTGGAAGCGCGAGCCCTACTATTCCAAGCTCAAGCAGGCCGCCGACCGCCGCCGCCCCGGCGCGGTCGACGTGGTGGTCAGGAACGGCCGCGAGGTCTTCGTCCTCTTCCCCGAAGGCGCCGTCAGCCTGGGTCCCGAACAGCAGCTGCCGATCCGTTCCGGCTACCGGGCGGGCAAGCCTTTCGCGGAATACATCTCACCGTCATCCCGGCCGTAGCGTAGCGTAGAGCCGGGACCCAGAGGCAGCGGCTGTAACTTCTGGGTCCCGGATCGGCCTTGCAGGCCGTCCGGGATGACGTGTTTGATGGCGCCATGACCTACGACGAGTTCAAACAGATCGCGCTGTCGTTCCCCGGCGTCGAGGAAGGCAAGTCGTACGGCAAGCCGGCCTTCCTCGTGAACGGCAAGTTCCTCACCCGCGTGCGCCAGGCCGACAAGAGCGCCGTCTTCACCGGCGTCCACTTCGACGAGCGCGAGATGCTGATCGAGTGCGAGCCGCAGACCTTCTTCTTCGTCGCCCACTACAAGGACTATCCGGCCGTGCTGGCCAGGCTCGCGACCCTGCACCCCGGCTCCTGCCGCAACTTCATTGAGCGCCGCTGGCGCGAGGTCGCGCCCAAGAAGCTGGTCAAGGCCTACGACGCCGAGCGTGCGGCGGCCGATGCCTGAGGCATTACCCCAAACCGCTCACCCCGGCGAAAGCCGGGGCCCAGGTCTTTCCAGTCAGCACTCCGCTGGACAGGACTGGGTCCCGGCTTTCGCCGGGATGAGCGGATTATTGGGTTCAAGCTGCGCTGGACTGCGGTAGAGGCACAGCATGGCCTACCGCTCCCTCCGGGACTTCATGGCGATGCTCGAGCGCGAGGGTGAACTCGTGCGCGTGAAGGAGCCTGTCTCGACCGTCCTGGAGATGACCGAGATCGGCACTCGGCTGATCGCCGAGGGCGGTCCGGCGGTGCTGTTCGAAAAGCCGGTGATGCCGGACGGTTCGATCAGCCCGACCCCGTGCCTCACCAACTTGTTCGGCACGGTCAAACGCGTCGCCATGGGCGTGACGCTCGGCGGCGAGAGCCGCACGACCGCGACCGAATTGCGCGAGGTCGGCGAACTGCTGGCCTTCCTGAAAAGCCCCGAACCGCCGCGCGACCTGAAGGACGCCGTCGGCATGCTGCCGATCGCCCGGCAGGTCATGGCCATGCGCCCGGCCGCCGTGAAGAAGGCGCCGGTGCAGGAGGTGGTGCTGAAAGGCGCCGACATCGACCTCACCAAACTGCCGGTGCAGACCTGCTGGCCGGGCGAGCCGGCGCCGTTGATCACCTGGCCGCTGGTGGTGACGAAGGGACCGTCGAGCGACCGGGAGGACGACTTCAACCTCGGCATCTACCGCATGCAGGTGCTGGGCAAGGACCGGGCGATCATGCGCTGGCTGGCCCATCGCGGCGGGGCCCAGCACTACGCCCGCCACAAGCGCGCCGGAAAGCGCGAGCCGCTGCCGGCGTGTGCCGTGATCGGGGCCGACCCCGGCACCATCCTCGCCGCCGTGACGCCGGTGCCGGACACGCTGTCGGAGTACCAGTTCGCCGGCCTGCTGCGCGGCGCCAAGGCCGAGCTCGTCCCCGCCAAGACCGTGCCGCTGATGGTCCCGGCCCAGGCCGAGATCGTCATCGAGGGCCACGTCCTCCTCGACGAGTACGAGGACGAAGGCCCCTACGGCGATCACACCGGCTACTACAACAGCGTCGAGAAATTCCCGGTCTTCAAGGTCAGCGCGATTACGATGCGCAAGGACCCGATCTACCTGACCACCTACACCGGCCGGCCGCCCGACGAGCCGTCGGTGCTGGGCGAAGCGCTGAACGAGGTCTTCATCCCGCTGCTGCGCCAGCAGTTCCCGGAGATCGTCGACTTCTGGCTGCCGCCCGAGGGCTGCAGCTACCGCATCGCCGTGGTGTCGATGAAGAAGGCCTACCCCGGCCACGCCAAGCGCGTGATGATGGGCGTCTGGTCGTTCCTTCGCCAGTTCATGTACACCAAGTGGGTCATCGTCGTGGACGACACCGTCGACGCCCGCGACTGGAAGGACGTCATGTGGGCCATCTCCACCAAGATGGACCCGGCCCGCGACATCACCGTCATCGAGCAGACCCCCATCGACTACCTCGACTTCGCCTCGCCGGAGAGCGGGCTCGGCTCCAAGATCGGGCTGGACGCCACCGACAAATGGCCGCCGGAGACCAGGCGCGAATGGGGCAAGGAAATCCGCATGGACGCCGACGTCGTCCAGTCGATCACCGACCGCTGGGCGCAGCTGGGGCTACCCGGCGCGGGCAAGCCGATCTGGAAGTAGTGCGTGGTTCGACACGCCCTTCGGGCTGCTCACCATGACTATCTCCGAGGACGTCATCCTGAGCAGCGGCGAAGCCGCGTGTCGAAGGACGCAACCACGCAACTTGCCCCCGCGCCCAAACCAAGCGCTAATCTCGCCGACGTCATCGGGGGAGAAACGTCATGGACGCCGTAAGCTCCGCGCACGCCGCCGCGCTCTGGGTCGGGCTGCATCTCATTCTGCTGCTGGTTCTGTCGGTGCTCGTCGTGCGCCTGCGCCAGAAGCACAAGGTCGCGCTCGGCGACGAGGGCATCCCGGAACTGGCCCGCGCCATCCGCGCCTTCGGCAACGCTACCGAGTATGTGCCGGCCGGCCTGATCGCGCTGGCCGTGCTGGCGATCAACGAGGACTCGGCGCTGACGGTGCACATCGTCGGCCTGCTCCTCTTCAGCGGCCGCCTGATCCATGCCTTTGGCCTGTCGAACAGCGGCGGCACCTCGCTGCCGCGCGCCATCGGCATCGTGCTGACCTGGATCGCCTACGTCTTCGCCGCCGTGGCGCTGCTGTTCTACGCCATCGCCTGAGGCGGGTTGTTCCGGCGAGGCCGCCACTACATAAGGCGGCATGGACGAGACCCTGTTGCATGATCTCGTCGGCGCCGCGCTGAAGGCCGGCGCCGACGCCGCCGAGACTGTCTTCGCCAGCCGCAGCGCCCTTTCCGTCACCGTGCGCATGGGCAAGCTGGAAGAGGTCGAGCGCGAGGAGAGCCGCGACATCGGCCTGCGCGTCTTCGTGGGCCGGCGGCAGGCGACGGTGTCCGGCTCGGATATCTCGGCCGACGCCCGCGCCAAGCTGGTCGAGCGCGCCGTGGCCATGGCGAGGCTGGCCCCCGAAGACCCCTACGCCGGATTCGCACCGACCGACCGTCTGGCCCGCGGCCCCTTCCCCGACCTGCAGCTGTTCGACGCCACCGAACCTTCGGCCGAGCGGCTGGAGGAACAGGCCCGCCTCGCCGAAGAAGCCGCTCGCGCCATCGAGGGCGTCACCAACACCGACGGCGGCACCGCCTCATGGTCGACCGGCCAGTGGCGCCTCGTCACCAGCGCCGGGTTCGCCGGTCCACACCGCGCCTCGGCCTTCTCGCTGTCGGCCTCGGCCATCGCCGGCGAGGGCTCGGAGATGGAGCGCGGCGGCGAGGGCCGCACGACCCGCTGGTCCGACGACCTGCCAGGCGCGGAGGCCATCGGCGCCGAAGCCGGCCGCCGCGCCGTCCAGCGGCTGGGCGCGAAAAAGATCGCCTCGACCACCGCGCCGGTGATCTTCGAGAACCGGCTGGCCTCCTCGCTGCTCAGCCCGCTGGTCGGCGCGATCTCGGGCCCGTCAGTGGCGCGCGGCGTCTCCTTCCTGAAGGACAAGCTTGGCCAGCCGGTGTTCGCCAAAGGCGTCAGCATCGTCGACGATCCGCACCGAGCGCGCGGCCTCGGCTCCTCCCCGTTCGACGACGAGGGCGTGGCGAACCAGCGGCAAGCCATCGTCGACGACGGCGTCCTGACCACCTGGCTGCTGAACAGCGCCAGCGCCCGCCAGCTCGGCATGGAGACCACCGGCCACGCCTCGCGCGGGCTGGCCGGACCGCCGGGTGTCTCGACCGCCAACCTCACCCTCATGCCCGGCGACAAGGATCAGGCCGAGCTGATCCGCGAGGCCGGCAAGGGTCTGCTGGTCACCTCGATGTTCGGCCCCTCGCTCAATTCGAACACCGGCGACTGGTCGGTCGGCTGCTCGGGCTTCTGGTTCGAGGGCGGGGAGATCGCCTGGCCGGTCACCGAAATCACCGTCGCCGGCAACCTCAAGGACATCTACGCCCGCCTCGTCCCCGGCGCGGACCTCGAAATCCGCGGCTCGACCAACGCCCCGTCGCTGTTGGTCGACGGCCTCTCGATCGCCGGCAAATGAGCGAGGACCTCGACCTCATCGAAGAAGCCGCCTGCGAGGTCGGGGACCTGGCTGTCCAGCTGCGCGACGAGGGCCTGCAAATCTGGTCGAAGGAAGGTGGCTCGCCCGTCACCAACGCCGACCTGCGCGTCGACCAACTCCTGCGCGAGCGGCTGGGCGCGGCCCGGCCCGACTACGGCTGGTTGTCCGAAGAAACCGCCGACGACGCCGCGCGCCTGCAACAGCGCCGCCTGTTCGTCGTCGACCCCATCGACGGCACCGTCGCCTACATGAAGGGACGCCCCTGGTGGGCGGTCTCCATCGCCGTGGTCGAGGACGGCCGCCCCATCGCCGGCGTCGTCCATGCGCCGACGCTGAACGAGACCTACCTCGCCGAAAAGGGCGCCGGCGCCACGCTCAACGGCAAGCCGATCCGCACCAGCGACACCGCCGACATCGAGGACTGCGCCATGCTGGGCGACGCCCAGATGTTCCTGCACCCGGCCTGGCCCACAAAGTGGCCGAGCATGCGGGTCGAGACGCGCAATTCCATCGCCTATCGCATGTGCCTGGTGGCCAGCGGCGCCTTCGACGCCGCCATAGCCCTGTCAGCCAAGAACGAGTGGGACCTCGCCGCCGCCGACCTGATCTGCGGGGAAGCCGGCGCCCTTGCCACCGATCACCGGGGCCGCGCGTTCGTTTACAATGACCCCAACCCGCGGGCGCCCAGCCTGATCTGCGCGGCGCCGGCGCTGCACCCTCTCCTCATCGAGCGGGTGAACCACATCGAGCTGACCTGAGAGGACCCCCATGCCCGACGACCGCCAGCTTCTCCACATCGTCATCGGCGGCGAGCTGAAGGACGTACGCGACACGGAGTTCCGGGACCTCTCGAAGGTCGAGCTGGTCGGCGCCTATCCCAACTACGACGAAGCCAAGCGCGCCTGGCGCGGAAAGGCCCAGGCCACCGTCGACAACGCGCTCATGCGCTACTTCGTGATCCACGCCCACCGGCTGATGGATCCGAGTGAGGACGACCAATAAATCCGCTCAACCCCCGCGAAGGCGGGGGCCCAAGCTGAATCGCCGCTTGGGTCCCCGCCTTCGCGGGGACAATCGGGAAATTACTCCCGCCGGACCAGCTTCTCGGTCAGCAGCGTGCCCCACCAGTTGGCGCGGAAGTCGGCCTTCATGGCGACGGGGTCGTAGGCGCTGCTCTCCACCCATTCGGTGAAGCTTAGACCCAGCGGCTCGCCGTCCTGCAGGTAGCGCTCGAAGACGTAGTCGAGGACGCCGGTCTTGCCCTGCTTCACGTGCAGGGTGCGCAGGCCAAGCTCGCTCATCGCCTCGCGGATCGGCTCGCCGAGGTGAAAGTGCCGGTAGAAGACGCTCATGATCCCGGCCCGGTCCGCGCCGGACTTGCAGTGCATCAGCGCCGGATACTCGATCGACTTGAAGAGGTCCCGCGCGCCCAGCACCCGTTCGCGGATCGGAACCTCACGGCTGGTGATGACGAAGTCGACCATCTTCAGGCCGTAGCGCTCGCAGGCGTCCTTCTCGAGGGCATAGAAGCTGCCGTCGAAGCCGCCGCGCAGGTTGATGACGGTCTTGATGCCGCGTCTGGCCCACCACTTCAGCTGGAACGGCCAGGGCTGGTTCGTCCGCACCAGGTCGGGCCCGATCCAGTGGGCGTTCTGGAAGCCCAGCCTAAGGAAGGCGTGGTCGTTCCAGATGTAGTCCCAATAGGCCTTGAAGCGCCCGCCGGGGGTGGAGAGATCGAAGCGGGACAATTGGCGCTCCTTGCGTCTCCCTCCCCTTTATGGGGAGGGAAGATGAGGCGCCAGCCTCATCGGGTGGGGGTGTCCAACTTCCCCACCCGCCTCGCTATCGCGAGCCACCCTCCCCATAAAGGGGAGGGATTGACACCCACCGCCAACCAGCCGACCCCTCACAGCCGATGACCGCCGAAGCGCCCGCCGAGATGACGAACCGCGCCTTGCTGGGGCGGATGGCGCAGACCTACCTCCTGCCACGGTGGAAGGGCGTCACGGTCTCGATCCTGGCGGCCGTCGTGGTCGCCGTTCTCAGCGCCAAGCTGATCCAGATTCTCGAGCCGGCGATCAACGACCTGCTGGTCA
>CAMLRH010000039.1 GCA_946482375.1 uncultured Caulobacteraceae bacterium
GCCTTACAGAAGCGCCTAGGCGTCTTCCGCCGGAGCTTCCGCCATCTCCTGGCCGGCGCCGCCTTCGAGGAGGTCGGCGGCGGCTTCGGCGTCAAGGCGCTGGTCTTCCTCGAACTGCGAGGTGATGACGTTCTCACCGCGCGCCTGGCGTTCGGCTTCGTCGGCCGAGCGGGCGATGTTGATCTTCACCGACACCGTGACCTCGGGGTGCAGGCGGACCTTCACCTCGTGGACGCCGAGCGTCTTGATCGGCTTGTCGAGGACGACCATCGAGCGGTCGATCTTGCCACCCTCGGCGTTCACCGCATCGGCGACGTCGCGGCCGCTGACCGAGCCGTAGAGCTGGCCGCTCTCGCCCGCCTGACGGATCAGGATGTAGGACGAGCCGTCCAGGCCCTGGCCGGCCTTGCCGGCTTCCTCGCGGGCCTTGGCGTTGCGGGCTTCGAGTTCGGCGCGCTGGCCTTCGAAGACCTTCAGGTTGTTGGAGTTGGCGCGCAGGGCCTTGTTGCGCGGGAGCAGGAAGTTACGGGCGAAGCCGTCCTTCACGCTGACCACGTCGCCAAGGGCGCCGAGGCGTTCAACCCGTTCGAGCAGAATGACTTTCATCGGTGCGGCTCCCTTACTTCACGACGTAGGGGAGCAGCGCCAGGAAGCGGGCGCGCTTGATGGCCTTGGCCAGCTCGCGTTGCTTCTTGGCGGACACCGCGGTGATGCGCGACGGCACGATCTTGCCGCGTTCGGACACGTAGCGCTGCAGGAGCTTGACGTCCTTGTAGTCGATCTTCGGCGCGCCTTCGCCCGAGAACGGGCAAACCTTGCGGCGGCGGAAGAAGGGACGGCGGGCGCCACCGCCGGCAGCGGCGGCGGGAGCTTCGGTTTCAGGAGCGGTATCGGTCATGTTCCTATCTCTCCCTTAGGCCGCGTAATCGTCGCGCGGACGATCGCGTTCGCGCTAACGGTCGCGGCGGGCGAGAACCGGCGACAGTTCCAGGTCGAGCTCGTCGACGCGGATGGTCAGGTAGCGCAGCACGTCTTCGTTGATCGACAGCTGGCGCTCCATCTCCTTCACCGCCGGCGCCGGGGCGTCGATGGCGAGCAGGGAGTAGTGGCCCTTGCGGTTCTTCTTGATGCGGTAGGTGAGGTTGCGAAGGCCCCAGTACTCGATCTTGGCGATGTGACCGCCGTTCTCTTCGATGAGGGTCTTCAGTTGCTCGTTGAGAGCTTCGGCCTGTTGCGGCGAGATATCCTGCCGCGCGATGACCACGTGTTCGTAGAACGCCATGTTTTCCCTTCCGTGGTGGAAAGCGGCGCATCCGTCGGCGGAAGACCGGCGGACACGATGGATCTTCAAGCGATGAGAGCCGCTGAAGACCGCCTTCCGTGAAGGGCGCGCGTATACGCGGTGAACCGGCCAAAAGCAAGGCGTTGAAGCTTGGCAGGGACCGAAGGCGTTTGGCTTCCGACAAGAGGTGTTGGAATGCAGAAAGCCGTTTCGATTTCGCTGGTTGTGGCGCTGAGCTGCGCCGGGCCCGCGTTCGCCCAGACCCCCGCGCCCGCTCCGACGGCGCAGCCCGCGCCACAGCCCGCTGAAGCGAAGAAGGAAGAGAAGCCCGGACTGGTCGAGAACCTCGGCGGCGCGGTCGGCGGTATCCTGGCCAGTTCGGCGGCGACGGCGAGCGGTGGCCCGCTGGCTGGCGCTGCGGCGGGCGCGGTCGGCAACAAGGTCGGCAGCCGCATCGGCGGCTTCTTCAAGCGGCTGTTCGGCGGCGGCAAGAAGAAGGCGGCCGAAGCGCCTCAGCAGCAGGTTCATGCGACTCCACCGGCGGCGCCCTCCGTCGATCAGGCCGCGCAGCCGGCTTCGGCGCAGGTCCAGCGGACGCCCGCCGCCCAGCAGACGCCGCCGCAGGCCGTGGCCGATCCGATCGGTGATGTGCTGGAACAGTCCAACGCGACCACGCCCGCGCAATAGTTGCCCGCGCGACTGCGGCGCCCTAACCCTGCCGCCGAGTCGAACGGGAGTTTTCGCATGAGCCTCGCCTTCCTCTTTCCTGGACAGGGCAGTCAGGCCGTCGGCATGGGCGCCGAACTGGCCGAGGCCTTTGGCGCCGCGCGCGAGGTGTTCGAGGAGGTGGACGAGGCGCTGGGCCAGAAGCTGTCGAAGCTGATGCGCGAAGGCCCCGAAGGCGACCTGACCCTGACCGAGAACGCTCAGCCCGCGCTGATGGCCGTCAGCCTGGCCGTCATGCGCACGCTGGAGCGGGAGTTCGGCGTCAGCGTCGACAAGGCGGCCTTTGTGGCTGGCCACAGCCTCGGCGAATACTCCGCGCTGGCGGCGGCGGGCGCTTTCAGCGTCTCGGATGCGGCGCGGCTACTGAAACTGCGTGGGCAGGCGATGCAGCGGGCCGTGCCGGTGGGCGCCGGCGCCATGGCCTCGCTGATCGGGCCGAAGACGGATGTGGCGCTGGCCGAAGAGGCGGCGAAGGCGGGCGCGGAAGCTGGCGTCTGCGTCGTCGCCAACGACAACAATCAGGGCAACGTCGTCATCTCCGGCGACAAGGCCGCCGTCGACCGGGCCATCGAGAAGGCCAAGGAGCTCGGCGCACGGGCGATCCCGCTGAACGTCTCCGCCCCCTTCCACTCGCCCTTGATGGAGCCCGCGGCGCGAGAAATGGCCGAGGCGCTGGCGGCGGCCACGATCAGCGCGCCACGCACGCCCCTGGTGGCCAACGTCACCGCCCGGCCCGTGCATTCGCCCGAGGACATCCGCCGCCTGCTGGTCGAGCAGGTCACCGGCCGGGTGCGCTGGCGCGAGAGCATGGTTTGGCTGGCGGGCGAGGGTGGCGTCACCCGCTTCGCCGAAGCCGGTTCGGGTAAGGTTCTCTCGGGCATGGCCAAGCGGATCGCGCCGGACGCGGAGGCCGTGCCGCTGAACAGCCCGGCGGATTTGGAAGCGTTTGCGAAATCTCTTTAAACCCGATTGTCCCCGCGAAGGCGGGGACCCAAGCGGCGATTCAGCTTGGGCCCCCGCCTTCGCGGGGGTGACCGGATAAAAGGACAGGGACGAGATGTTCGATCTCTCAGGAAAAACAGCGCTGGTGACCGGCGCGACCGGCGGCATCGGCGGTTCGATCGCCAAGGCCCTCCACTCCCAAGGCGCCCACGTCGTCCTCTCCGGCACGAGGGAGAACGTGCTGGCGGAGGTGGCGGGCGAGCTCGGCGAACGGACCAGCGTCGTCGCCGCCAACCTGTCGGACCCGGCCGCCGTCGATGGTTTGATCGGCAAGGCCGAGGAGGCCGCGGGTCAGGTCGACATCCTCGTCGCCAACGCCGGCATTACCCGCGATGGGCTGATGCTGCGGATGAAGGACGAGGACTGGGAGCAGGTCATCAAGGTCAACCTGGAGAGCTACTTCCGCCTATCGCGCGCGGCGCTGCGGGGCATGATGAAGCGCCGTTTCGGACGCATCATCGGCATCACCTCGGTGGTCGGCGTCACCGGCAACCCCGGGCAGGCGAACTATGCTGCTTCAAAAGCTGGAATGATCGGTTTTTCCAAGGCCCTGGCGCAGGAAGTTGCAAGCCGCAACGTCACCGTCAACTGCGTCGCGCCGGGTTTCATCGAGAGCCCGATGACCGACGAGCTGAACGATCAGCAGCGCGAAACCATCATGTCCAAGATCCCCGCCGGACGGCTCGGATCGGGCGCCGATGTGGCGTCGGCCTGTGTCTATCTGGCGAGCGAGGAATCCGCCTACATGACCGGCCAGACCTTGCACGTGAACGGCGGCATGGCGATGTTCTGAACCTGAGCCGGAGCGTGCTAGTCACCCCGAATGGAACATGCTAGCGAGGCCCCGGATTGTTGCCGGAGGCGAGCTCGCCGGCGGCGAAAACGAAGTCAAAGAGGGACCAACCTAATGTCCGACATTCTCGAGCGGGTGCGTAAGATTGTGATCGAGCACCTCGATGCTGACCCCGAGAAGGTCACCGAGAAGGCGAGCTTCATCGACGACCTGGGCGCCGACAGCCTCGACAACGTCGAGCTGGTGATGGCGTTCGAGGAGGAGTTCGACATCGAAATCCCCGACGACGCCGCCGAGCACATCCAGACGGTCGGCGACGCCGTGAAGTTCATCCAGGAGAAGGCGGGCGGCTAAGACCGCGCCATCTTAGATAGCGAAGACGTTTCACCGCCGCGCGCACGGGCTCTTGCCTTAGTGCGCGCGGCGGTTTTCGTTAGCGGGCCTTATTTTTGGAGTCGTCCATGCGCAGAGTCGTCGTCACCGGTATTGGCCTGCTTACGCCGCTGGGTCACGGCGTCGACGTCACCTG
This sequence comes from uncultured Caulobacteraceae bacterium, assembly GCA_946482375.1. Next base: position 4,333 of record CAMLRH010000039.1, read on the forward strand.
GAAGAACATCCTGGCTGGAAAGTCGGGCGCCGGGCGCATCTCCGCCTTCGATCCCACCGGCTACGGCTGTGAGGTCGCCTGCGAGGTGCCGCGCGTGGATGGCCGGGGCGGCGGCGGGCCGGACGTCGAGGGCTCCTTCGACCCCGACCAGACGATGAGCCCCAAGGACCAGCGCCGGGTCGACGACTTCATCCTCTACGCCATCGCGGCCGCCGACGAGGCGGTGAAGGACGCCGGCTGGACGCCGGAGGACGAGGAATCGCGCCTGCGCACCGGCGTCATCATCGGCTCGGGCATCGGCGGCCTGCCGATGATCGAGAAAACGGTGCTGGAGCTGGCCGAGAAGGGCCCGCGCCGGGTCAGCCCCTTCTTCATCCCCTCGGCGCTGATCAACCTGGCCTCGGGTCAGGTGTCGATCCGCTACGGCTTCAAGGGGCCGAACCACTCGGTGGTGACCGCCTGCGCCACCGGCGCCCACGCCATCGGCGACGCGGCGCGCATCATCAAGTACGGCGACGCCGACGTGATGGTCGCGGGCGGAGCCGAAGCCTCGGTCTGCGCCATCGGCATCGCCGGTTTCGTCTCCTGCCGGGCCATGGCGACAGCCTTCAACGAGACGCCCGAGAAGGCCTCGCGCCCCTACGACGCCAACCGCGACGGCTTCGTCATGGGCGAGGGGGCGGGCGTGCTGGTGCTGGAGGAGTACGAGCACGCCAGGGCGCGCGGGGCGAAGATCTACGCCGAGGTGGCGGGCTACGGCCTGTCGGGCGACGCCTATCACATCACCGCACCGTCCGAGGACGGCGACGGCGGCTACCGCGCCATGGTGGCGGCGATCAAGGATGCGGGCGTCGACCCCTCGGAGATCGCTTACGTCAACGCCCACGGAACCTCGACCATGGCCGACGGCATCGAGGTCGGCGCGGTGGAGCGGGCGCTGGGGGCTGCGGCCTCCAACGTGGCGATGAGCTCGACCAAGTCGTCAACCGGTCACCTGTTGGGCGCGGCCGGCGCGGTCGAGGGCATCTTCACGATCCTGGCGATCCGCGACCAGGTCGCGCCGCCGACCATCAACCTCGACAATCCCAACGTCGAGACCGTGATGGACCTCGTGCCCTGGAAGCCCAAGCCGATGAAGATCGACGTGGCCATGTCCAACAGCTTCGGCTTCGGCGGCACCAACGCGGCGGTCATCTTCAAGAAGGTCACGTGAGCCGGAAACCCCGCGGTGTCGCGCGCGCCCGCCGCAAGGGGCGGGGACGCCCCGTCCGCAAGGCGGCGCGGCGCGGTGGGCTGCTGATCCTGGCCGTTGTCGGCCTCGCGCTCGCCTGGGCCGCGTTCAGCTACGCCGGGCCGGGACCCAGGGCGCCGAAAGGCGAAAAGACGACGGTGTACATCGCGCCGGGCTCGGGGCTCTCCGCGATCGCGGTGGCGCTCGACAACGCTGGCGTCATCACCTCGAGCCTGCTTTTCACCATCGCCGCCCACGTCGGGGGCGATGCGACGAAGCTGCGGGCGGGAGAGTATGAGTTCGCTTCGAGGACCCCGATGCGGCGCATCCTCGACGACATTCGCGACGGCCGCGTGGTGCGGCGGCAGGTGACGGTGCCCGAGGGCTGGACCTCCGACATGGCGGTCGAACGGCTGATGGCCGAGCCGCTGCTGACCGGCTCCGTGACCGCTCCGCCGGAAGGCGCGATCCTGCCCGCCACCTACGACTTCCAGCGCGGCGAACCGCGCGCGGCGGTGCTGAAGCGGATGACCGACGCGCAGACGAAGCTGCTGGCCGAGCTGTGGGCCAAGCGCGCGCCGGACCTGCCGGTGAAGACGCCGGAGGAGGCGGTGACGCTGGCCTCCATCGTCGAGAAGGAAACGGCGGTGCCCGCCGAACGCCCGCGCATCGCCGCGGTGTTCGTCAATCGGCTGCGCAAGGGTATGCGCCTGGAGAGCGATCCGACCATCATCTATGGCGTCACCAAGGGCCGTCCGCTGGGCCGCTCGATCCTCGCCTCCGAGGTCAGGGGCGAGACGCCCTGGAACACCTACGTCATCGCCGGGCTGCCGAAGACGCCGATCGCCAATCCGGGGCGTGAATCGCTGGCCGCCGTGCTCAATCCGCCGAAGAGCGAGGAGCTGTTCTTCGTCGCCGACGGCGCCGGCGGGCACGTCTTTGCGAAGACGTTCGAAGAGCACCAGCGAAACGTCGCCAAATGGCGGGTTATCAAGGCGCAGCAGATGGCGGCGGGAGTGCGCTGATGGCGTTGTCGGGCATGACGGGGTTCGCGCGGACCGAAGGCGCGCTGGAGGCCTGGACCTGGGCTGTCGAGGCGCGCTCGGTCAACGGCCGCAATCTGGAGGTCCGCTTCCGTGGACCGACGGGATTCGAGGGTCTCGACCGCGTCACCCGCGAGGCGGCGCAGAGCCGGTTCCAGCGCGGGCAGGTGACCGTCGGCGTCATGGCCAAGCGCTCCGGGTCGGCCGCGGCCGCCACGGTCAACACCGAGCAGCTGGAGCGCTATCTGACGCTCGCCGAGCCGCTGGTCCGCGCCGGCAAGGCGTCGCCGCCTGACATGGCCGCGCTGCTGGCGCTGCCGGGCGTGGTCGAGACAGAGGCCGACGAGGACCCGGAGGCCCGCGCCGCGCTGGAAGCGGCGATCGGCCAGTCCATCGCCGCCGCGCTCGACGCGCTGAAGACCGCCCGCCAGGGCGAGGGTGCGGCGCTGACGCCGGTGCTGCTGGGCGCGGTCGACCGCATCGCCGAACTGGTCGGCGCGGCGGAAGCCGAGGCGGCGCACCAGCCCGGCGTGATCCGCGAACGCTTTACCCGCCGCATGGCCGACCTGGTCGGCGAGGGCGCGCACGAAGACCGCATCGTCCAGGAAGCCGCCGCCATGGCCGTGAAGGCCGACGTGCGCGAGGAACTGGACCGTCTGACGGCTCACATCGCCGCCGCCCGCGCCCTGATCGCCTCCGACGCCGCGGCCGGACGGCGGCTCGACTTTCTGATGCAGGAGTTCATGCGCGAGGCGAACACGCTGTGTTCCAAATCGGCCACCACGCGCTTGACCGCCGTTGGCCTCGACCTCAAAGCGGTGATCGAGCAGCTCCGGGAGCAGACCGCCAATGTCGAGTGATCGCCGCCGCCGGGGTCTGATGCTGGTGCTCTCCAGCCCGTCCGGCGCGGGAAAGACGACGCTGTCGCGGAAGCTGGTCGCCGACCATGCGGAACTGGAGCTGTCGGTCTCGATGACCACCCGCGCCGCGCGGCCGGGCGAGGAGGACGGGCGCGAGTACCACTTCGTCGACCGCGCCCGCTTCGACGTTCTGCGCGGCCAGGACGCCTTCCTCGAATGGGCCGAGGTGCACGAGCACTGCTACGGCACCCCCAGCGCGCCCGTCATGGCGGCGCTGGAAGCCGGTCGCGACGTTCTCTTCGACATCGACTGGCAGGGCGCGCAGGCGATCCATGCGGTGGCCGAGGCGGACGTGGTTCGCGTCTTCGTCCTGCCGCCCTCGATGAAGGAACTGGCGCGGCGGCTGCGCACCCGCGCCCAGGACGCCGAGGACATCATTCAGCGCCGGTTGCAGCGGGCGCCCGGCGAGATCGACCACTGGTTCGAGTACGACTACGTGCTGGTCAACGAGGACTACGACAAGACCTACTCTGACCTGCTGCACATCTATCACGCCGAGCGCTTGCGGAAGGGTCGCAACCCCTGGCTCGGACCGTTCGTGAAGGGCCTGCTGGCCGAGCCGCTGCCCTAGCAGTATCCGCTCATGCCCGCGAAAGCGGGAACCTCGAAGCAGAGTTCAGGGTCTGGGTCCCCGCTTTCGCGGGGATGAGCGGGGGGAATTAAACCGCCAACGCTTTCTTCGGCGCCTGCGGATCGAGTGTGTCCTGCAGGGTTTCCACCAGCATGGCGGCGTCGATCGGCTTGGCGACATAGCCGTCCATGCCGGCCGCCACATACTCGTCGAGCTGGTGCGGCATGACGTTGGCCGACAGCGCCAGGATCGGCGTGCGCTCGCGGCCCTGCTCGGTCTCGAACTGGCGGATGGCGCGGGTGGCGTCGATGCCGTTCATGTTGGGCATCTGCACGTCCATCAGGACGATATCGAAGATGTTCTCCTTGAAGGCGGCCAGCGCCTCAACGCCGTCCGGGGCGATGTGGATCTCGACGCCGAGCGGCTCCAGCAGGGCCTTCAGGACCAGCTGGTTGGGCTTGGAATCCTCGGCCGCCAGCACGCGCAGCGGCAGGACCGGCGCGGGCGGGGTCATGACGTCGTCGTTCACCGGAACGGCTTCGCGGACCTTCGGCAGACGCAGGGTGAAGGCGAAAGTGGAGCCGGCGCCTTCCTGGGTCTGGACAGTCAGCTTGCCGCCCATGATGTCGACGAACTCGCGGCAGATGGCGAGGCCAAGGCCGGTGCCGCCGAAGCGACGGCTCATGGAGCTGTCGGCCTGGACGAATTTCTCGAACAGCTCGGAGACGCGGTCGGCGGCGATACCGATGCCGGTGTCAGTGATGCAGAACGACAGGCCCTTGGGCGTCGGCTTCACCTCGATGCGAACCTCGCCATGCTTGGTGAACTTCACCGCGTTGGCGGTCAGGTTCGACAGCACCTGGCGCAGGCGCATGGGGTCGCCCTTCCAGACGCCGAAGGCGGCCGGGTCGATGTCGATCTCGAAGTCGAGGTCCTTCTGGGCGGCAAGGCCCGCGAACGGCTTGCAGGCGGCGCCCACCATTTCGGCGAGGTCGAATTCCTGGATGTCGAGCTCGAAGCGGCCAGCCTCGATCTTCGACAGGTCGAGGATGCCGTTCAGCACCGACAGCAGCGTCTCGCCGGCCTCGCGGATGATTTCAAGCCGCTCGGCGTGAGGATTGCCCAGACCGCTGCGCTCCATCACCTGGACCATGCCGAGGATGCCGTTCAGCGGCGTGCGGATCTCGTGGCTCATGTTGGCCAGGAACTCGCTCTTGGCGCGGTTGGCCTGCTCGGCGCGGTCGCGGGCGGCGACCAGCTGGCGCATGGCCTCGCGGCGGCCGAGTTCCTCGGTGTCGAGTTCGCGCGCGATCTGGCGGATGCGGGTCGCGAGCAGGGCGCCGATGACTAGCAGAAGCAGCAGGCCGAGCACCACGATCGGCGCCGCGCGGCCCAGAACGACGGCGCCCGGCTTCAGGGGTGTCCAGGCGGCGAAGCCGAGCGGCCGGCCCGAGACGCCGATCAGCGGCACGCTGTTGAAGCCATCCGGAGCCTTGTTCGTGAAGACGATCTCGCGGCCGCGCATCTCGTCGCCGAACTGGGCGAGCTTGTCCTCCATGCGCTGGGCCGAAATCACCAGGACATGCGGCCCCTTCGTCGTCTCGGCGCCGGGGGTGTCGCGCACGACGTTGGAGACGGCGACGTTGTAGTAGCCGCCTCCCGAACGGATCAGGCCGCTGGCGGTATGGGCGAGCAGGGGGTCGCTCTGGCCGAGCTGCAGCGTCGGTGGATGACCCGCGCGTTCCTCGGCGCGGACCTTGTCGATCAGCGGCTGGACGGCGCTCTGCAGGCCGGCGAGCTTCGCCACGTCGACGCGGCCGCTGTCGTCGATCCAGGCATAGAAAGGACGGTTCTGCTGGTCGAGGACCAGAACCTGGCTGTGGCCGAGGTTGTTCGTGTAGAAGCTGCCGATCTCTTCGTCGGCCCAACGGAGGTCGCCGCCGGGGCGCAGCTTCTCGTAGGCCTGGTCCCAGACCGTGGCCGTGGTCAGGTCGGTGACGAGCCGCGACTGCATCCGGGAGATGACGTAGGTGGCCATCACCCGCTCCTGGCGGAGCTGCAGCTGGTCGACGGCATAGCCCGTGAAGGCAAGCATGGCCGCGCTGCCCGCCAGTACGAGGGCGAGCAGCATAAGGCCCAGAATGACAAAGCGCCTTAGCGCCTTGCGCCCTTTTGTGAGCTGTGCGGACGTGAGATCAGCAACCATATCCGGCCAGATGCACGTGGAAGTCTGAAAAAAGATGAACCGAGTTCACCCGCAAGCGGGGCCATATGTCGCACCTGTCCGGGCAGTTGGCGAGAGCGCCGAGAGCGTTTCCGGCCAAGCTTTTGTGTTTCCGCGACGCGACGCCGCGCCCGCCGGCTGGGCGGTTTCGAGGGGACTGGTCGACTACCCGACGGCCGTCGCGGCCATGGAGGCCCGCGCCGCGGCCATCGCGGAGGGGCGGGCGGGGGAGCTGGTCTGGCTGCTGGAGCATCCGCCACTCTACACCGCCGGCGTTTCGGCGAAGGAATCGGACCTGCTGGACGCCGGGGGTTTTCCGGTCTTCCAGTCGGGCAGGGGCGGTCAGTTCACCTACCACGGGCCGGGTCAGCGGGTGGCGTATGTGATGCTCGACCTGACGAAGCGGGCGAAAGACGTCCGCGCCTTCGTCGCCGCGCTTGAGGCCTGGATCATCGAGGCGTTGGCGGCCTTCAACGTGATGGGCGAGGTGCGGCCGGGCCGCGTCGGGGTCTGGGTCGAGCGCAAGGCGCCTGGCTGGTCGCGCGAGGACAAGATCGCGGCGATAGGGGTCAAGTTGCGCAAATGGGTCAGCTTCCACGGCGTCAGCCTGAACGTGGAGCCGGACCTCACCCACTTCTCCGGCATCGTGCCCTGCGGCGTGACCGAGCACGGCGTCACCAGCCTGGTCGATCTTGGCCTGCCGGTGACGATGGACGAGGCGGATGCGGCGCTGCGGGGTGCGTTCGAACGGATATTCGGTGAGATTCAGAGGGAACGGCCTCCAATTTAATTCCGCTCATCCCGGCGAAAGCCGGGACCCAAGCCGAGGTTCAGAGGACGAGGAGGTTATTCAGGTCTTCTCCTAGGTCCTTCCATTCCGGGTTCAGGCTTTCAACGGATTAGGCCCGAACCGGTTGGCGCCCTGCTCGCCGGGAAGGACGCCGAGTTCGACGACAGCCCAGACGATGACCAGCGCGAACAGGGAGTTGAAGAAGCCGTCCGGCACCGGCCAGATGGCGACGAAGGCGAACAGGATGACGGCGGCGTACCAGCCGCTGCGGCCGCGATCGTGCAGGCGCTTCGACAGGACGCAGGCGCCGACGAACAGCATCAGCGGGTAGAACAGCCAGCCGGTCAGCAGGGTCAGCGTCGGGCCGGTGATCGCCTCGTAGAGGGCCAGCAGCACAATCGGTACGAGGGCGGCCAGCAGGAAGGGTCCCCGCGCCAGGCGTCCGGCGGACGAGAAGAACAACTCCACCCAATCGAACTGGCCGGTCATGGCGACTCCGTTGCGCGGGGGAAGCTTACGAAGCTCAGGCGAACTCGACCAGCACCTCGTCGGCGGCGACGCTGTCACCGCCCTTGGCCGAGACGGTCTTCACGAGGCCGTCGCGTTCGGCGCGGATGATGTTCTGCATCTTCATCGCCTCGATGACGCAGACCACTTCGCCTTCCTTGACCTCCTGCCCCTGGACCACGTCCATCGAAACGACGAGGCCCGGCATCGGGGAGATGATCATCTTGGAGGTGTCGGCGGCCTGCTTCTCCGGCAGCTTCTCGTGCAACTCGGCCGAGCGGGGTGTCAGCACCAGCACCTTGGCCTTGGCGGCGCGGTGGCGGACGACGAAGCCCTCGGCGGCGGGGCTCACGGTGACCGTGAACGGCTGGCCGTCGAGCGTCGCCTTGAGCAGCGGCTTGCCGGGGCGCCAGTTGACGTTTTCGAGGACGATGGTGCGCTGCTCGCCGGGGAGCGTGAGCTTGAGGGCGCCGCCCTGTTCCTCGACTTCGACCTGCGTCTTGGCGTGGCCGACGAGGACGCACCAGTCGGGTCGCAGCTGGCCGCCGGAGCGGCGGGTCAGCATGCGGTTCATGGCGACGGCGGCGGCGATCATCACGTCGCTCTGGAACGGCGTCGGCTCGGTCCCCGCGAAGCCGTCGGGGAACTCGTCCTTGATATAGTTGGTCGACAGCTTGCCGGAGCGGAACCGCTCCTGGTCCATGACGGCGGCGAGGAAGGGGATGTTCTGGCCCAGGCCCTCGACGTGGAAGTCCTCCAGCGCCCGGCCCATACCGTCGACGGCGGCCAGGCGCGTCGGCGCCCAGGTGCAGAGCTTGGAGATCATCGGGTCGTAGAACATCGAGATCTCGTCGCCCTCGCGGACGCCGGCGTCGTTGCGGACCTTGTAGCCGTCGTGGTCGCCCTCGACGGGCGCCTCGTAGCGGACGAGGCGGCCGATGGAGGGCAGGAACTTGCGGTAGGGGTCCTCGGCGTAGATGCGGCTCTCGATGGCCCAGCCGTTGATCTTCAGGTCCTTCTGGCCGAACGCCATCTTCTCCCCGGCGGCCGAGCGGATCATCTGCTCGACGAGGTCAAGGCCGGTGATCAGCTCGGTCACCGGGTGCTCCACCTGCAGGCGGGTGTTCATTTCGAGGAAGTAGAAGGACTTGTCCTGCCCGGCGACGAACTCAACGGTGCCGGCGCTGTCGTAGTTGACGGCCTTGGCCAGCGCGACGGCCTGCTCGCCCATGGCCTTGCGGGTCTTCTCGTCGAGCAGCGGGGAGGGGGCCTCCTCGATGACCTTCTGGTTACGGCGCTGGATCGAGCATTCGCGCTCGAACAGCGAGACCACGTTGCCGTGCTTGTCGCCCAGCACCTGGATCTCGATGTGGCGCGGGCTCTCGATGAACTTCTCGATGAAGATGCGGTCGTCGCCGAAGGCGCCCTTGGCTTCGGCGCGAACGGCCGGGAAGCCTTCCTCGACGTCCTTACGGTTCCAGGCGACCCGGATGCCCTTGCCGCCGCCGCCGGCCGAGGCCTTGATCATCACCGGATAGCCGATCTCGCCGGCGATCTTAATCGCCTCCTTGGCGTCCTCGATCA
>CAMLRH010000040.1 GCA_946482375.1 uncultured Caulobacteraceae bacterium
GCTTGAGGCTGAACGGCGGCAGCGAACAGGCGCTGTCGCCCGAGTGCACGCCGGCCTCCTCGATGTGCTCCATGACCCCGGCCACGAACACCGTCTCGCCGTCGCAGAGCGCATCCACATCGACCTCGGTGGCGCGGCTGAGGTACTGGTCGATCAGGACCGGGCTGTCGCCGCTGACCTGCACGGCGGTGCGGATGTAGCGGTCGAGCTGGTCGTCGTCGCGGACGATCTCCATGGCCCGGCCGCCGAGCACATAGGAGGGGCGGATCACCACCGGGTAGCCGACCTTGTGCGCCCCGGCGAAGGCCTCTTCGGCCGAGCGGGCGATGGCGTTGACGGGCTGGGCGATCTCCAGCTTGTGCAGCAGTTGCTGGAAGCGCTCGCGGTCTTCGGCGAGGTCGATGGCGTCGGGGGTGGTGCCGAGGATCGGCACGCCGGCCTGCTCCAGCGGGTGCGCCAGCTTCAGCGGCGTCTGGCCGCCGAACTGGACGATGACGCCGAGAAGCGTCCCTTTGGATTGCTCGACGGCGATCAGCTCCAGCACGTCCTCGGCCGTCAGCGGCTCGAAGTAGAGGCGGTCGGAGGTGTCGTAGTCGGTCGAGACGGTCTCGGGGTTGCAGTTGACCATGATCGACTCGACGCCGATGTCGTCGAGCGCGAAGGCCGCGTGGCAGCAGCAGTAGTCGAACTCGATCCCCTGGCCGATGCGGTTAGGACCGCCGCCGAGGATGATGGCCTTGCGGCGCTCCGACGGTTCGCTCTCGCAGTCCGGCTGCTGGCCCAGCGCGCCGGTCTCGTAGGTCGAGTACATGTACGGCGTCTCGGCCCGGAACTCGCCGGCGCAGGTGTCGATGCGCTTGAACACCGGCCGGACGCCCAGGCGGTGCCGGAGGGCGCGGACGTCGGCTTCTTTCATGCCTGTCAGCTGGGCCAACCGCGCATCGGAAAAGCCCATGGCTTTGAGCCTGCGCATCTCCCCAACCCCGTCTCCCCGGCGAAGGCCGGGGCCCAGATTCACACTGGAAGGTTGGTGGGTTTCACCTGGGTCCCGGCCTTCGCCGGGATGACCGGTGGAGGGGAGGCCATCCCTGCGGATCACTTCCTCCACCCGCACCAACTCCTGGATCTGGCGCAGGAACCACGGCTCGTAGGAGCAGGCCTGCGCGACCTCCTCGACGGTCAGCCCGTGGCGGAAGGCCTGGGCGATGACCCGCAGCCGGTCCGGCGTAGGCGTGCCGAGCGCGCCCAGCACCGCCTGGCGCCCGGTCTCTTCATGGTCGGCGCCGGCGATCTCGATCTCGTCGAGACCGGACAGCCCCGTCTCCAGCCCGCGCAGCGCCTTCTGCAGGCTCTCCTTGAAGGTCCGGCCGATGGCCATGACCTCGCCGACCGACTTCATCGAGGTGGTCAGGTACGGCTCCGACCCGGGATACTTCTCGAAGGCGAAGCGCGGGATCTTGGTGACGACGTAGTCGATGGAGGGCTCGAACGAGGCCGGGGTCGCGCCGGTGATGTCGTTCATCAGCTCGTCCAGCGTGTAGCCCACCGCCAGCCGCGCCGCGACCTTGGCGATCGGGAAGCCCGTCGCCTTCGACGCCAGGGCCGAGGAGCGCGACACGCGCGGGTTCATCTCGATGACCACCATGCGGCCGTCGCGCGGATTGACCGCGAACTGGACGTTGGAGCCGCCGGTCTCGACCCCGATCTCGCGCAGCACCGCGATCGAGGCCGACCGCATCCACTGGTATTCCTTGTCGGTCAGGGTCAGCGCCGGGGCGACGGTGATGGAGTCGCCTGTGTGCACGCCCATCGGGTCGATGTTCTCGATGGAGCAGACGATGATGCAGTTGTCCGCCTTGTCGCGGACGACCTCCATCTCGAACTCCTTCCAGCCGAGCACGCTCTCCTCGATCAGCACCTCGGTGGTCGGCGACAGGTCGAGACCGCGCAGGACGATCTCCTCGAACTCCTCGCGGTTGTAGGCGATGCCGCCGCCGGTGCCGGCCAGCGTGAACGACGGCCGGATGATCGCCGGCAGGCCGACGAACTCCAGCCCTTCCAGCGCCTCTTCCATGGAGTGCGCCGCCCGGGAGCGGGGGCTTTCGAGCCCAAGCTTGTCCATGGCGTCGCGGAATTTCTGACGGTCCTCGGCCTTGTCGATGACCTCGGCCTTGGCCCCGATCATCTCAACGCCGAACTTCTCCAGCACGCCCATCTGTTCGAGCGCCAGCGCGGTGTTCAGCGCCGTCTGGCCGCCCATGGTGGGGAGCAGCGCGTCCGGCCGCTCCTTCTCGATGATCTTGGCGACCATCTCGGGCGTGATCGGCTCGATGTAGGTGGCGTCGGCGACGTTCGGATCGGTCATGATCGTCGCCGGGTTCGAATTGACCAGCACGATCCGGTAGCCCTCGGCCCGAAGCGCCTTGCACGCCTGCACGCCCGAGTAGTCGAACTCGCACGCCTGGCCGATGACGATAGGCCCCGCGCCGATGATCAGGATCGAGGAGATGTCGGTGCGTTTGGGCATGTCCACTCGCGCGCAAGGCCGGGCGCACGCATCCGCGCGCCCGCCCCCGGTCAAAATGCAGGTTAAGCGGCTCGTTTAGAGAGGGATCGGGGGAGTCGCAAGTGGCCGATTGCGACTGGGCGCCGCTCAACCAGGTGCGCTATCAACACGGCTCCCACGAGAATGGCCCCGATGCAGACAAGCGCCGTCATCACCGGACTGCAGGACACGCTCGACGACCGCATCCGGGAATTCGCGCAGCAGCCCCTGCGGCAGTCCCTGGTCATCAACAGCGCGCCGAAGAGCGGGACCCATCTGGTGCGCAATATCCTGCGCATGTTCGCCCCGCCCGAGCAGCATTACAGCCGCGCCTTCCTGCATGGGCCGCTGCTCAGGCAACACGCGGCGGCGCTGACGACGCCGCACCTGAGCTGCGCGCACCTCCTCTTCGACGATGAAGCCGTGATGGCGTTGGCGAAGGCGCGCCACATCCTGCTGATCCGCGACCCCTACGACTGGGTGTTGGCGCGGGCTCGGTTCTACATCTCCAACGAATTTCAGCAGGCGAACCTGGCCCACCTGAAGAGCGGCGCGATCCCGACGCGGGAGTTGCTGAACATGATGATCTTCGGCATCCACCAGAAGCTTCCGTCGCTGCTGGACGTCTACACCTGGAACACGCTGGCCTGGCTTGGGACGGCGGCGGTCCCGCTCCGTTACGAGGATGTGCTGGCCGCCGTGGCCGATCTCGAGTCGGCCGAGGCGGAAGCCTTCTTCAGGAAGCTGCTGGGCGACAGCGGCGTCGATCCCGTTCCGGAGGATTGGCGCGAAAGGGTGAGGATCGGTTCGGATCGCCGTCAGAGCCGGACAGCCCGCGAAAACCTCAACCTGGCCCCCGGCATCGAGATACCGGCCGAGCTGCCCGCCGAACAGAAGCGGCTGGTGGATGTCGCCGCGCCCGGCTTGCGGGCGGCGCTGGGCTACGCCTGAGGCGCTTGCTCCGGGCGTGGCCCGTGACGCATGTTCGGGCGACGGGAGGGCTCCATGAGATACATCGCACTGAGCGCGGCGCTGCTGCTGGCCGCCTGCGCGGCGGCTTCGGCTCAGGAAGCGGCTGTCGCCACGCCGCTGACCAGGGCCACCACCACCAACTCCGGCCAGCCCATCCTCCTGCCGGAGGGGCCGATGGAGGTCAGCGTCTCGCGGGTGGTGATCCCGGCCGGCTCGAAGCTGCCCGTCCATAAGCACCCCTATCCCCGTTACGCTTACGTCGAGGCCGGCCACATCCGGGTGACCAACATCGACACTGGCGGCGAGGTCGAGTTCGCACCCGGCGGCTTCATCGTCGAGGCCATGGACCAATGGCACACGGGTCTTGCGCTGGGCCCCGACGACGTGCGCTTGCTGGTGATCGACCAGCATCCGCCGGGCGAGGGAAACACCGTTCGCCGCGACCCGTGACTGCCTAAATCGAAGGCATCTTCCGAATCCGATTTGCCTAATTTATAGCTTCGCCTGAACGGCGTTCGGCAACGGAGCTGAAGCGCCCACGGGGGAGGCGACGATGCCTATGGACACCGGCCATACGGCCTGGATTTTGACCGCCACGGCGCTGGTGCTGTTCATGACGCTGCCGGGGCTGGCGCTCTTCTATGCGGGCCTGGTGCGGGTAAAGAACTCGCTGTCGGTGATGATGCACTGCGTGGCCATCGCCTGTCTGGCTTCGGTGCTTTGGCTGGCCGGCGGCTATTCGCTGGCGTTCAGCGAGGGTAACGCCCTGGTCGGCGACCTCTCCAAGGCCTTCCTGCTGACGACGACGCGCGAGACCGCGAGCGGGGCGATCCCCGAGAGCGTCTTCTTCATGTTCCAGATGGCGTTCGCCATCATCACCCCGGCGCTGATCGTCGGGGCCTATGTCGAGCGCATCAAGTTCGGCGCCATGCTGGCGTTCAGCGGGCTGTGGCTGCTGCTGGTCTATGCGCCGGTCGCCCACTGGATCTGGGGCGGCGGCTGGCTCGCCGACATGAAGGTCATGGACTACGCCGGCGGTCTTGTCGTGCACGCCACGGCGGGCACCAGCGCGCTGCTCATCGCCTATCTGATCGGCCCCCGCGACGGCTACCCGAAGGACCTGCGCCCGCCGCACAACCCGGGCATGACCATGATCGGCGCCGGCATGCTGTGGGTGGGCTGGTACGGCTTCAATGCCGGCAGCGCGCTGGCCGCCGACGGCAACGCCGGCGCCGCCATGGCCGCCACCCACCTGTCGGCCTCGACGGCGGGTCTCGTCTGGGCGCTGATCGAGCGCATCCGCTTTGGCCGCTCCAGCATGGTCGGCATCGTCACCGGCATCGTCGCGGGCCTCGCCACCGTCACGCCGGCGTCCGGCTTCGTCGGCCCCATCGGCGGCGTCATCCTGGGTGCGCTCGGCAGCCTGGTCTGCTTCTTCGCCGTCGAGCTGGTCAAGCAGCGCATCAAGATCGACGACAGCCTCGACGTCTTCGCTGTCCACGGCGTCGGCGGCATCCTCGGCACTCTGGGCGCCGCCGTGCTGGCCTCGACCGCACTGGGCGGCGTCGGCTATGCGGAGGGCGTCACCATGGGCGGGCAGCTCGGCGTCCAGGCCATTGGCGTCGTCGCCACGGTCGCCTGGTCGGCGATCGCCACCCTGGTCATCGTGCTCGCCGTCAAGCCGCTGCTGGGCCTGCGCGCCACCGACCTGGAGATCGAGGACGGCCTCGACCTGACCCAGCACGGCGAGCGCGCCTACACGCCGTAGGAAAAGGGAGGGCTCAGAGCCCTCCCGGTCCGCAGTCGTTCTTCAGGTACGCCTCGACCTCGACCAGCTGCTGCTCGAGCATCTCCGGCGTCATGGTCACGAACCAGTGGCCCATGTCCTTGATCTCGAGAAGCTTGTACGGCCGCCCGGCGGACTTCAGGCGGGCGGCGAAGCGGCGCGAATCCTCGACGTCGACCACCGAGTCCCGGTCCCCGTGGTAGAGGAAGACGGGGATCGACGCCTCGTCGGCCCGCTTCATCGCGTCCAGCCCCTTGATGGTCGGGTTCTGGAATTCGCGCAGGTAGCGGTTGTCGAACGTCTGCCGATTGAACTTGGCCAGGTCTCCGGCGCCCGCTCCGGCGATGGCGCACTGATAGAGCCCGTTGGGACGGATCGCGGCCGCCAGCGCGGCGTAGCCACCGTACGAGTAGCCGAACATGGCGATGCGGTCGGGAGCGGCGATCTTCTGGGCGATGAGCCATTTGGCCCCGTCGTCCTTATCGTCCTGCATCTTCTGGCCCCACTCGGCGTCGCCGGCGCGCCAGAGCTTCTGCCCCCAGCCTTCCGAGCCGCGGAACTGGGGCTGCAGCACCGCATACCCGCGCGAGGCGAAGTACTGCACCCAGCCGCTGTCATCCCAGCCGAGATAGTCGCGAGACCACGGCCCGCCATGCGGTTCGATCAGGGTCGGATAGGGGCCGTTCCCGTAGATGTTCTTCGGGGGCGTCGTCAGGAACGCCGGGATCATCAGGCCGTCGCGCGCCGGATACTGGACCAGGCGGCTGTCGCCGAGCGTGGCCGCGTCGATATGCGAGCCCGACCGGCCCAGAAGGCTGAGCTTGCCGTCCTTGTAGAGGTAATACTCGGGAGGCTGCCTGGGCCCCGACTTCACCACCAGCGCGGTCTTCCGGTCGCCGGAGACCTGCAGGATGTCGATGTCGGCGTCCTCCACCACGGGGATGCTTGCGGTTTGGCCGGTGGCGGGATCTGTCCACTGCGTCGTCGCGGTCTTGACGCCCATCGCGGTGCGCAGGCCCTTGTCCAGCGCGACGATACCTTCGTCTATCCAGTAGGTGCGGGGCTTCTCCGCCTCGAAAACGAAGCCAATCGGTTCGCCGAAATCTTCCTTCCGCTTTGAGGGTTTGATCCCGATTGTCTCAAACAGTTTGTGCTTGAACACGGGCTCGAGGATTTTGCGGGCTCGAACGTCGTAGGCGTAGATTGCGCGGCGGTCCTCTCCGGGCGCCACGGTCGCGATGTAGATAATGTCAGGATCCGGGGTGAAACCGACCACGTCGACCGGCACACGATCCTTGGCGAACCAGCGGAAGTGCTCTTCCCAGGCGTTCGTGTCCGGGTGCTTCAGCCACTGCGCGATGTAGGCGTTGCCGTTCTCATAGTCGAACTCCTGGCGGGCGCGGATGTCGCCCTTCAGGTCGGTCTGCTTGTCGAAGAAGCGGTCGGAGGCATGGTCGATGCGGTCGGCGACTCCGGTCTCGACATCGACCCTGTAGATGTCGCCATAGGTCTTGAGGCGATTGTCCACCACCAGAACATGCTTGGGGTCCAGCGGCAGGTCGTCGATGATGTTCGCGTCGGCAAACTTATTCCAGAAGTCTTCGAGCTCTGAGGCTCCCCGAGTTTCCGGCAGCAAGGGACGCCAGCGTTTCCCTTCGAGATCGGTGATGTAGGTCTTGAACAGGTGCCGCCGGTCGTCCCCTACGGTGAAGGTTTGCATGGCCGTCACCTGAAGATGGTCGTTCTTGATGAACTCGACCCCCAGGAAACGCATCTTGCTTGCGTTGATTACGGTTGGCGTCCGGTCGAGGGCGTCGGTGCGCCAGACCGAAATGTAAATCTGCTTCCCGTCTGGAGAGGTCAGAGCCACGAGGTGTTTGCCGTCAGGCGACAAGGACACGCTCTGGATGGCTGGAACGCGCGCGAAGTCGGCGCGAGTAGGGGCCGCCGCCTGCGCGCCGGTCAGGGTGGCGACGGCGACAAGCAGCCCAAGGGCCACGCCGGCGATCCGAGAAACTAGCGTCACTTTACATCTCTCCAGTCTGTTTCCCCGGCCGCCGGTTTCGGTGGCAACCAAAGCGCGGTCCATGCGGCAAATGGCTTGTTAATCGAAACTTTAACCGGCTCGTGCCAAGAGCCAAGC
Source organism: uncultured Caulobacteraceae bacterium (assembly GCA_946482375.1). The sequence goes on from CAMLRH010000040.1 coordinate 7,447, forward strand.
GAAACCTGGCCGAGAAGCCGGGTTGAAACGGTACGCTTTTTCGGCAAGCTGGGCGAAACTGTGGCGGATTTGTAACGAGTCTCGCGCATTCGTTCGACTGAACTCGTTCGGCGACTTGAGGGGGAAAATCAGAATGATAGCGTCCTCCGCAAAGCCGTTCCGGCCTATCCGGCCCGCCACTTGAGACACACCCCCAACTCAACGCCGTCCCTCGGAGACCAGCGCACTATGTTCGACCGCAAGCTCCTGCTCGCCACCACCACGATCGCAGGCTTCATCGCTCTCGCCCCCTCGGCTGGCTTCGCCCAGACGACCGAGGAAGAGACCACGCCCCCCGCCGCCGACGCGCCCCCCGCGACGACGCCGTCCGACGTCACCGAGGTCGAAGGCCTGGTCATCACCGGTTCGCGCATCCGGCGCACCGAGTTTACCAGCCCCTCGCCGGTGCAGGTCATCACGGCCGACAGCTCGACTCTCGAAGGCCTGGTCGATCCGGCCGAGATCCTGCAGACCTCGACGGTCGCGTCGGGTTCGCAGCAAATCAACAACACCTTCACCGGCTTCGTCGTGAACGGCGGTCCGGGCGTGAACACCATCTCGCTGCGCGGTCTCGGCGACCAGCGCACCCTGGTACTGCTGAACGGCCGCCGCCTGCCGCCCGCCGGCGTGCAAGGCCAGGTCGGCGCCGTCGACCTGAACATCCTGCCGGGCGCGATGATCGACCGCTACGAAATCCTCAAGGACGGCGCCTCGTCGATCTACGGCTCCGACGCCGTCGCCGGCGTGGTCAACGTCATCACCAAGCGCGACCTGGATGGCGGTGAGATTTCCGCCGACGCCTCGATCTCCGAGGAGGGCGGCGCCGAGGAATACAGCGTCAGCGGCGCCTGGGGTAAGGTCTTCGACCGTGGCCACTTCATGGTCAGCGCCGAGTGGTACAAGCGCGAGCCGCTCCTGAAGAGGGACCGCGATTACCTCGACTGCGCCCAACCCTACACATTCGACCCGGAAACGGGGGAGCGGAACGACACGATCGATTTCGACACCGGCCAGATCAAGTGCATCAGCTTCACCGGCAACGTCGTTGGCTATACGCCGGTGTACGAAGCGGTGGGTCACACCGGCGTGGGCGGTGGCGCGGCCTTCCTGGGTTACACCTTCTACGGCAGCCGCGTTCCGATCGCCGTCGAGGGCCCGCGCACCATCCCGGGCAACCCCTTCACGCCGGAAGACCCAGCCCTTACTGGGTACCGGTTCATCCCGCTCGACGAGCGCAACTACAACGCGCCTGTGGAAGGCGACACGACGGTCATCTCGCCGGCGGACCGCTACACGGTCTTCGCCGACGCCAGCTATGACCTCGGCTTCGCCGAAGCCTACGGCGAGGCGCTCCTCAACCGGCGTGAGTCCTCTCAGAAGGGCTATCAGACGATCTTCCATTACGTGTCGGAAGAGGCTCCCTGCTCGGTCAACCCGTTCAACTGCACCGGCTCGGGGCTCGAGCTTCTTGACCCGTCTGCGGGCTTGGGGGCGCCTTTCACCCACCTGGGCTTCATGGCCTCGAGCCTCTTCCTGTCGCCTATCCACCAGGACGTGACACTCGACGTCTTCCGCGGGCTCGCCGGTCTGCGTGGCGACTTTAGCGGCGGGTTCCTGTCCGGCTGGAACTGGGACACCTACGTGTCCTACTCGCGCAGCAACGGCGAGTACCGCACCACCGGCCTGTACAACGACCGGGTCGAGGCGGTGACCGGCACCGATGTCAACCTGAACTTCATCGGCGTCTGCCCGCCCGGGTCGTTCGCCGGGTGCGTGCCAATCAACTTCTTCTCCAACGACATCCTGGCGTCCGGAACGCTGTCGCCGGCCGAGCTCGACTTGCTGCAGATCGACGAGACGGGTGAAACCGAGTACACCCAATTGATCGCGGAAGCGCAGATCACCGGCGACCTCTTCGAACTGCCCGCCGGTCCCGTCGGCAGCGCCTTCGGCGTCGCCTTCCGGCGCGACGAACTGGACGACAAGCCGGGCCCTGAAGCTGTCGCCGCGAACTACTGGGGCCTCGCGACGGCCGGCCCGACCAAGGGCGACGACACGCTCAAGGAAGCGTACGCCGAATTCGAACTGCCGCTGGTGCGCGGCGCCCGCTTCATGGAAGACCTGACGGTCAACCTGTCGGGCCGCTACAGCGACTACGATTCATACGGCTCGAGCACGACCTACAAGATGGGCGTCAACTGGCGCCTGTCGAACCAGGTCCGCCTCCGGGCGACCCACGGCACGTCGTTCCGCGCTCCGGCGCTGTACGAGCTGTACCTCAACGACCAGACGGCCTTCCTGCCGCAAACTTCCGTCGACCCCTGCATCCTGTGGGGCCAGAAGTCGAACCAGCAGATCCGCGCGAACTGCGAGGCGGTGGGTCTGGACCCGAACTTTGCGGGCGGCGGCCCCTCGGCCGAACTTCTGATCGGCGGCGGTGACGAGCTCGAGGCGGAGGAGTCGAAGGCCTACAGCTTCGGCTTCATCTACACGCCGGAGTTCATCGACCTGAACCTGGCCATCGACTACTGGGAGATCGAGGTCGACAACGAGGTCGCCTCGCTCGCGGCCTCGGTCGTCGGCCAGTGCTACGCCAGCCTGAATTTCCCGAACGATCCGTTCTGCGACCTCTTCGTGAGAGAGCCGGACGGCGACCGTGACATCAGCTTCATCGACGCCAGCTACCGCAACATCACCAACCAGACCTCGCGCGGCATCGACGTCAATCTCCGCTACACCCGAGACATCGGGCCGGGCGAGCTGACGGCGGAGGCCGAGGCGACCTGGACGCTCGAAGACTCGCTGGAACTCTTCAAGGGTGAAATCGACAACTTCAACGGCGTGATCGGCGAACCCAGCGTCGTCGCCGGGACGGAACTGCGATACGACTGGCAGGACTGGACCTTCACCTGGTCGAGCGACTTCATCGGCCGGCAAGGCAACTACAAGTACCAGTTCGGCCAGAACTGCGACTTCGTGGGCAACTACGCCTTCGCTGGCGCCTACCCCAATAACTTCTCGCCCTACTGCGGCAAGAACCATGCGGAGCCGACCTGGTATCACCACGCCTCGGTGCGTTACGAGGCCGATACCTGGTCGATCACGGGCGGGGTGCGTAACCTGTTCAGCGAGCTGCCGCCGTTCGTCACGGACGCTCTGAGCCCGGACCGTGGCCTCTCCACCTACGGCCGCCTCGGCATGACCAGCGGCGCGACCCAGAACGACTACGTCGGCCGGCGCTTCTTCGTCAGCGTGACGAAGCGTTTCTAGTCGACCGCAATGATCTGAAGAGGACAGCGAGGGTGACCTCGCCGCCCTTTTTCTTTGGCCGCTACTTCGCGGCGTCCATCAGCCCGGCGAAGCGCTCGAAGATGTAGAGGCTGTCGGTGGGGCCAGGGCTGGCTTCGGGATGGTGCTGGACGGAGAAGACCGGGCGGTCCTTGAGCGCCAGGCCCGCGTTGGTGCCGTCGAACAGGGAGACGTGGGTCTCCATCACCGGCTCGGGCAGGCTGTCGCGGTCGACGGTGAAGCCGTGGTTCATCGAGACGATCTCGACCTTGCCGGTGGTCAGGTCCTTCACCGGGTGGTTCGCGCCGTGGTGACCCTGGTCCATCTTCACGGTCTTCGCGCCCAGGGCCAGCGCCAGCATCTGGTGGCCGAGGCAGATGCCGAACACCGGCTTGCCACTGTCGACCAGCTTCTTGATTTCGGGGACGGCGTATTCGCCGGTGGCCGCAGGGTCGCCGGGGCCATTTGAGAGCAGCACGCCGTCGGGGTTGCGGGCGAGGATGTCCTCGGCGGGCGTCGTCGCCGGCACCACCGTCACCTTGGCGCCGATCGAGGCCAACGAGCGCAGGATGTTGCGCTTCACGCCGTAATCGACGACGACGACCTCGTACTTGTCCTGCGCGGGCTTGGCGTAACCCTCTGGCCAGGACCACAGGCCTTCCTCCCAGGTGAAGGTCTGGCGGGTGGTCGCGTCCCTGGCGAGGTCGAGGCCGACGATGCCTTCCCATTCGCGGGCGCGCTGGACGAGCGCATCAATGTCGAACTTGCCGTCGGGCGAATGGGCGATGACGCCGTGCGGCATGCCCTTTTCGCGGATGGTGCGGGTCAGCGCGCGGGTGTCGATCCCGGCCAGCCCCACCACGCCGCGACGCTTCATCCAGGCGTCGAGGTCGGCGTCGGCGCGCCAGTTGGCCGGATCGGTGGGAACATCGCGAAAGATGGCGCCGCGCGCGGCCGTTTCGGACGCGCCGCCGATCTGCTCCACGTCCTCCACGTTCGTGCCGACATTGCCGACATGGGGGAAGGTGAAGGCGACGATCTGGGCCATGTAGGAGGGGTCGGTGAGGATCTCCTGATACCCGGTCATGGCGGTGTTGAAGCAGACCTCGCCGACCGCCTCGCCGGCCGCGCCGCAGCCGATGCCGCACAGCACCGTGCCGTCGGCGAGCGCGAGGACTCCGGTGGCGCCTGGAACGAGCTTGGACATCTGGCGCCTCCTCTGGACAAACGGCCGCGTAGGTAGTGAGTCGCTACCCCACGGTCAACGCGGATTATAGACCCTGCGGCCGCCGCCTCTTCTAGGCCTTCTTCAGCCGCCCGGTCACCAGGCCGACGAGACCGGCGAGCGCCAGCGCCAAGCCGATCGCGATCAGCGCGAACTTCACCAGCGTCACGGCGTAGGTCAGGCCGGCCAGCCGCTCCGTCGCGCCGGTGAACAGCATCTTCGCTTCCAGCGCGTTCTCGATGACGTCGAAGCCCGCGCCCAGCAGCGGCGCGAACGCCAGCAGGGTGACGATGCGGCGGGCCTGGTCGCTTTTCGCGAACGCCGCCCGCGCCGCCAGCGCGCCGTAGAACAGCGAGAACCCGTAGGCCGGCATGTAGACGTAGTCGAAGCCCATCAGGAAACCCATCTGGGCCAGCATGCCGGCCTGGGCCCAGGCGCTCATGATGGCGTTCACGCCGCCTGCGGTGCTGGTGAACTCCAGGTCGAGGATGCCGTAGCCGCTGGCCGCCTTGATCTGGGCGTCCAATCCGCCCAGCACCGCCATCACCACGAACGTCAGCACCGTGGTCCAAAGCCAGCGGCGGCGCAGGCTCGCGTTGTCGATGGTCATGAAAGTTTCCCCCGTTTGAGCGTGACCATAATCCGGCGCCTCGCGGCCTGCCATGACTCTGCTAACGTGGCGCCATGCGGCGCGCGCGGGGGTTCCTGATGAGTCGGTACGGGGCGGTCGCGGCCGCGTGCCTGCTGGCCGCCTGCGCCACGCCCGCTTCGACGCCGGAGACTGTCGAGGGGCCAGTCGCGCGCATCGACACCGGCGAGTATGACTACGACGTCCTGATCAAGGGCGGGACGATCTACGACGGCTCGGGCGGGGAGCCCTATGTCGCCGACATCGCCGTCGAGGGCGACCGCATCACCGCCGTCTATCCGAAGCTGAAAGGCGAGGCGCGGGTGGAGATCGACGCGCGCGGCAAGGCCGTGGCGCCGGGCTTCATCAACATGCTGAGCTGGGCGACCGACAACCTGCTCGTCGACGGTCGCGGCCTGTCCGACCTCAAGCAGGGCGTGACGCTGGAGGTGATGGGCGAGGGATCGTCCATGG
>CAMLRH010000041.1 GCA_946482375.1 uncultured Caulobacteraceae bacterium
GAACGCCGCCGCCGGCTTCGGCATCACCGAGAACACCGCCCGGGAGTTGTTCGAGGCCGGCGCCGACTGCCTCACCCTCGGCAACCACAGCTGGGACCAGAAGGAAGCGCTGACCTACATCGTCCGCGAGCCGCGACTGATCCGGCCGCTGAACTATCCCGTACTGGCCGATGCGCCGGGGCGGGGGGCCCAGATGTTCGAGGTCGCGGGACGGCGGGTGCTGGTGGTCAACCTGCTGGGCCGGGTGTTCATGGACGCGCTGGACGACCCCTTCGCCGCCGTCGACCGGGTGCTGGAGCAATCGCCTCTCGGCATGGTGTCGGACGCCATCATCGTCGACATCCACGGCGAGGCTACCAGCGAGAAGATGGCCATGGGTCACTTCTGCGACGGCCGCGCGAGCCTCGTCGTCGGCACTCACAGCCATGTGCCGACCGCCGACGCGCAGATTCTGAACGGCGGCACCGCCTATCAGACCGACGCCGGCGCCTGCGCCGACTACGACAGCGTCATCGGCAACCAGAAGGAAGAGCCGCTGCGGCGCTTCACGACGCGCATCTCCGGCGGCCGCTACAAGCCCGCCGAGGGTCCGGCCACCGTCTGCGGCGTCTTTCTTGAGACCGACGACCGCACTGGCCTCGCGCGCCGCATCGAGCCTATCCGCATTGGCGGGCGGCTCAAGGAGACGGTGCCCGAAGTAGAGGCGGTGAACGCCTAACCCCAACCCCGCTCATCCCGGCGAAAGCCGGGACCCAGGTCTTTTCAGGACACGCTGAGTCCGGCTGGACAGTACTGGGCCCCGGCTTTCGCCGGGGTGAGCGGAATTTAGGAGTGGTAGTCGCGCCGCGCCTGCGCCCGGCCGGCCATGTAGGCGCCGGCGGTCAGGCCGAGCAGCGCCAGCGCGCCGACAGTGGCGATGGCGACAACCGGTCCGTCCCAGCGCCCGATCAGGGGGCCCTGCCGGGGTTGCCAATCGACGATGGGGTCGGGGACCTCTTCCCGTTCCAATCCGGTCTCGAGCTCGGTCATGGTCGCGCTCCTGTTCGGCCCCAAGCCTGAAACGGCGCCGGGGCTCACCGGTTGCGCGGATCGGGCCCCGGACGGTAGAAGCGGCGCCTCACAATGCTGACGCGGACGCCCGATGGCCGGCCACTCAAAGTTCAAGAACATCATGCACCGAAAGGGCCGCGCCGACGCCGCGCGGTCCAAGCTGTTCTCCAAGCTCTCGCGCGAGATCACCGTGGCGGCGAAGTCGGGTATGCCCGATCCGGCGATGAACCCCAGGCTGCGGCTGGCGGTGTCCAACGCCAAGGCCGAAAGCCTGCCCAAGGACGTCATCGAGCGCGCCATCAAGAAATCGCAGGGCGGCGACGCGGCCGACTACACCGAGATCCGCTACGAAGGCTTCGGCCCCGGCGGAGTCGGCGTCATCGTCGAGGTGCTTACCGACAACAAGAACCGCGCCGCCGCCAACGTCCGCGCCACCTTCGGCAAGAACGGCGGGGCGCTGGGCGAGACCGGCTCGGTCAGCTTCATGTTCGATAAGGTCGGACAGATCACCTACCAGGCTCATGCGGCGACCGAGGAGGTGGTCATGGAAGCGGCCATCGAGGCGGGCGCCGACGACGTCGAGTCGGACGCCGAAGCCCACACCATCTACACCCCGTTCGAAGCCACGGCCGAGGTGTCGGAAGCGCTGACAGCGAGCCTTGGCGAGCCCAAGACCGTCAACATCGTCTGGCGGCCGAAGAGCCTGGTCCCCGTCTCCGGAGACCAGGCCGCGACGCTGATGAAGCTGATCGAGGCGCTGGAAGACGAGGACGACGTCCAGAACGTCTACGCCAACTTCGACATCAGCGACGAAGAGATGGACCGGCTGGCGGGCTAGCAATCTCCCTTCCCCCTCGAGGGGGGAAGGGCCGGGGATGGGGGTGTAAGCAGGGCGTTGACGGAAGGACGAGAGTGGCTCTGAGCCCACTTGCGTTCATCGCCCAAACTCAGCGGCCACACCCTCCACCCTGCCCTCCTCCCCTCGAGGGAGGAGGGTGATCAGGCCGCTTCCGCGTGAGCCTTTTCCAGCGTGGCGATGTCGAACTTGACCATCTTCAGCATGGCATCGGTCACCGCCTTGCGCTGCTGCGGCGTGCCGCTGGTCGACAGCTCCTGGAAGCGCCTGGGCACGATCTGCCAGCACAGGCCATAGCGGTCGCGGATCCAGCCGCATTGCTCCGGCGCGCCGCCGTTCTCCAGCGCCGCCCAGTAGCGGTCGATCTCGGCTTGGTCCTCGCAGTTCACCATGAAGGAAACGGCGTGGTTGAACGGGTCGAGCGGACCGGCGGCGATGGCCATGAACGGCTGCCCGCAGAGGGTGAATTCGACGATGTCGACGCTGCCCGGCGGGCCGCTGGGTGTTTCCGTCGGGATCTGGGTGACGTTGTCGACGCGGGAGTCGGGAAAGACCGAGGCGTAGAAGTTCGCGGCCTCGACGGCCTCGGTCACGTACCAGAGGTGGGGGACGATCTTGCTCATCCGGCGTCTCCTCAGCGGGCGCCGACGAGGGCGAACATGGCGCCCTGCGGGTCGATGCCGTTGATGATCCAGCCGCCGCCCGGCACCTGCATCGGCCCGTTGATGACCTGGCCGCCGCCGGCGTTCACCGCCGCCACCGCCCGGTCGATCGAGTCCACGTTGAAGTAGAAGAGCCACGCGGGCCGGGGCGCCTGGGTGCTGTTGAACATCGCCCCGAACTGCTGCCCGCCATCGGTGATGATCTGGTAGGTCCCCATGGCGCCCATATCCATGGCCTCGCCCTTCGCCCAGCCGTAGAGGCCGGAATAGAAGGCGAAAGCCTTTTCCCAGTCCGACGTGTGCAGCTCGTGCCAACCGGCCTGGCCGGGTGTGCCCATGGGCGGCGTGTCGGCCGGCGCCGGGCCTTGCGGCGCCATCAGCATGTAGCCGGCGCCTTGCGGGTCCGAGACAGCGGCCAGGCGGCCGACGCCGGGGATGTCCCAGGCTTCCTTCTCGACCTTGCCGCCGGCGGCGGCGATGGCGCGGCAGGCCGCGTCGACGTCATCGACAGCGACATAGCCGATCCAGAACGACCCCATGCCCGGCGGGGTAGCCATGATGCCGCCCGTCTCGCGGCCGCCGAGGCCCAGGACCGTGTAGTCCTGTCCTCCGGCAAAGACGCGACCGGTCCAGCCGACAACCGAGCCGTAGAAGGCTTCGGAGGCCTTCGGGTCGGTGCTCATCAGCTCGTACCAGATGAAGCCGGCCATCATGCGCCTCCCAGATCGAGGGGCGTGAAACCGCCGTAGATCATGCGCTGGCCGCTGAACGGCATGTCCTCGGGCTTCATATTCATGCGCGGGTCGTTCATGACCTTCTCCTGGCCCGCGTCGCGAACTTCCTTCGATGGCCAGACGATCCACGAGAAGACGACGTTCTCGCCGGGTTCGCACTTCACCGCGGTCTTGAAGTCGGTGACCTTGCCGTCGGGGACGTCGTCGCCCCAGCATTCCCAGACATCGAGCGCGCCGTACTCCTTGAAGATGGGCGCGGCCAGGGCGGCGACCTTGCGGTAGGCGTCCTTCTTGCCCTCGGGCACCGGGATGACGAAGCCATCAATGTAAGCCATTGGGGGTCTCCTCTCTTGGGTTTGTTGTTTTCAGGCGGCGGTCGTGGCGGCCTGTTCGGCGGCGGCCATGTCCATCCACATGACTTCCCAGTGGTGGCCGTCGGGGTCTTCGAAGCTGCGGCCGTACATGAAGCCGTAGTCCTGGGTGGGGCCGGGGTCGATCTTGCCGCCCGCCTTGCCGGCGCTTTCGGTCATCTGGTCGACGCCCTCGCGGCTGTCGGCCGACAGGCAGATCAGCACCTCGGTGACGTCGCGCGAGGCGATCGGGCGCGAGGTGAATTGCCGGAACTTGTCGTGGGTCAGCAGCATCACGTGGATGGTCTCGGAGAACACCATGCAGGCGGCGGTCTCGTCGGTGAACTGCGGATTGTTGGTGAAGCCGAGCGCTTCATAGAAGGCCATCGCCCGGGAAAGGTCGGCGACCGGCAAGTTGACGAAAATCATCTTCGACATTGGCGTTTCCCCTGCGCTGTCGGTTGACGCTCATACGCCGAAGAGTTACATATGTAAACAATGAAGTTAGAAAAAATAACTAACCAGTCCGAAGCCGCCCGCCGACGCTATGAGGACGCCTGCGGCACCGCCCATGCGCTCGAACTGATCGGCGAGCGTTGGGCGCTGCTGGTGGTGCGTGAACTTATGTTGGGCCCAAAAAGGTTCAGTGACATCCGCGCCGACCTGCCCGGCATCTCGGCGAATGTGCTGACACAGCGGCTGGAAGGCCTGGAGGCGTCCGGTCTCGTCATGAAGCGCAAGTTGCCGCCGCCGGCTTCCGTCCAGGTCTACGAGCTGACCGAGTGGGGTTACGAGGCAGAGCCGTTCATTCAGAACATGGGCCGCTGGGCGACCCGTTCGCCGCTGCACGATCCTTCCCGGCCCCTGTCGGCCACATCGCTGATGCTGTCGTTCCGGACGATGTTCGACCCGGGACGAGCGGGCGACCTGACGGCGGCGGTCGGCTTCCGGCTGGGCGACGAGACCTTCCTCGTCAGCATCGAGGGCGGCCGGCTGACCGCCGAGCGCGGCGACCCCGCCGAGGCGCTGGTCGTCTTCACCGGCTCGGCCCCCGCGGTGGCGGGCGTCGTCTACGGCGGCGTGCCGATCGCGGCTATGGAAGCCGAGGGCGCCCTGACGCTCGCGGGTGACCGCGACCTCGCCGCGCGATTCGCCACGCTCTTTCCCCTGCCGTCAAAGGTTGGCGCCACGGATAGCTCCGCTTAGCGTTAGGCCGTCATGGAATGGTGGCGGCCTGAAATCGTCTATCCCGTGCTGGGCGCGCTCGGCGCCGGCGCGGCCGTGGGGCTCGAGCGGGAGTTCCGCGGCCAGCAGGCGGGCCTGCGCACGCATCTCCTGGTCTGTCTCGCCTCGGCCTTCCTGATGCTGATGGCGGTGGAGCAGGTTTCGTGGATGCGCCACGCGTCCGAGGCCGTGGTCCGCATCGACCCGGTGCGGATGGCGCACGGCATCCTGACCGGCATCGGCTTCCTCTGCGGCGGCGTCATCTTCCGCACCGGCGTGACGGTGCACGGGCTGACCACGGCCGCGTCGCTGTGGATCACCTCGGCGCTCGGCATGCTGTTCGGCGTCGGGCTCTATGGCCTCGCCATCGGCGCGACGGTGATCGTGCTGCTGGTGCTGGCGGCGCTGCGGCTGTTCGACCGGGTGGTCCCGCAGCAGGCGGTCGTTCAGGCCGCTGTCCGCTTCGCTCGCGACCAGGCGCCGACCGGCCCCGAAATGCAGGCCGAGCTGAAGCAGCTCAAGCTGAAGGGTTCGACCTTCACGCAGAAGCTCCTCGATCAGGGCCGCGTCATCGAATTCTCAGGCCATATCCGCGGCGCCAAATGGGACGATATGGAGCGCCTCATCGCCGTCCTGCGCGAGGACGGCCGGGTGCTGGAATACGAGCTGACGCCGCGCAAGCCTTGAAGCCTTTGCGCTAAGCGGCCGGCTTCGCCATTCTCGCGAAACAGATGGCGAACGCGATTCGGATACTGGGGCTCGATCCCGGCCTGCGCCGCACCGGCTGGGGCGTGGTGGTCTGCGAAGGCGCGCGGCTCAGCTGGGTCGCCCACGGCGTGATCGCGCCGAAGGAGACGCTGCCCTTCGCCGAGCGGCTGCTGATCCTGTTCGACGGCGTCGCCGAGATCATCGAGCGCCACTCGCCGCATGAGGCCGCGGTCGAAGAGACCTTTATGACCGCCAACGGCTCCTCGACCCTGAAGCTGGGGCATGCGAGGGCCGCGAGCCTGATCGCCCCTGCAAAGGCCGGTCTGCCGGTCGCCGAATACGCCGCCAAGGAGGTCAAGAAGGCGGTGGTCGGGACCGGCGGCGCCGACAAGGACCAGGTCGCCTTCATGATCGCGCGCCTGCTGCCGACCGCCGGTTCGCCGACGCAGGACGCCGCCGACGCGCTCGCTGTCGCCATCACCCATGCCCATGCCCGCACGCTGCAAAGGCGCGTCGCATGATCGGGCGGCTGATGGGGGTGCTGGCCGAGGTGGGCGAGGAAGATGCCCTCGTCGACTGCTCGGGCGTCGGCTACGTCGTGCGCTGTGGCTCGAAGACGCTGGCACGCATGCCGGCCGTCGGCGACGAGGTGCTGCTGCACGTCGAGACCCAATGGTCGCAGGAGCAGGGCCCGCGCCTTTACGGCTTCTCGACCCGCGAGGAACGCCGCGCCTTCGTGCTCCTGCAGTCGATCCAGGGCGTCGGCCCGAAGGCGGCGCTGGCCGTCCTCGACGTCCTGCCGCCGCCCGAACTCGCCGCCGCCGTGGCGCGGGAGGACAAGGCCGCCATCGCGCGGGCCAACGGGGTCGGCCCCAAGCTGGCGCTTCGGATCGCCGTCGAGCTGAAGGACAAGCCGATCAGCGACAGCCCGGTCGCCGCCTTCCACGCCTCGATCCAGGCGCCCCCCAAACCGTCCAACGCGGGTGAGGCCGTCGCGGGGCTCATGGCGCTCGGCATCGCCGAGCCTTCCGCCCGACGCTCGGTCGATCAGGCGCTCATCCGGCTGGGTGACGACGCCGAGGTCTCAGCGCTGGTGAAGGCCGCCCTGCAGGAGCACGGCCGGTGACGCGCATCATCTCGGGCGAGGAGCAACCGGCCGAAGCTCCTGACCGGGCCCTGCGGCCGCAAACGCTCGCCGAGTTCGTCGGCCAGCAGCAGGCCAAGTCCAACCTCAAGGTCTTCATAGACGCCGCGCGCAATCGCGGCGAGGCGCTGGACCACGTGCTGCTGTTCGGCCCGCCGGGGCTCGGCAAGACGACGCTGGCGCAGATCGTGGCGCGCGAGCTCGGCGTGAATTTCCGGGCCACTTCCGGGCCGGTGCTGGCCAAGGCGGGCGACCTCGCCGCCATCCTGACCAACCTCGAACCCAACGACGTCCTCTTCATCGACGAGATCCACCGGCTCGCGGCCCACGTGGAGGAGATCCTCTATCCGGCCATGGAGGACCACGTCCTCGACCTCGTCATCGGCGAGGGGCCGTCGGCGCGCTCGATCCGCATCGACCTGGCGCCCTTCACGCTGGTCGCCGCCACCACGCGGGCGGGTCTGCTGGCGACGCCGCTGCGCGACCGCTTCGGCATCCCGCTGCGGCTGGAGTTCTACTCCCCGGCCGAGCTGCAGCAGGTGCTGACCCAGGCGGCGCGGAAGATGGGGACGGACCTTGCCCCGGACGGCGCCGCCGAGATCGCCGCCCGGGCCCGGGGCACGCCGCGCGTCGCCGGCCGCCTGCTGCGCCGCGTCCGCGACTTCGCCGCCGCCGATGGCGCGAGCGTCATCGACAAGGACCACGCCGCCCGTTCGCTGGCGCGGCTGGAGGTGGACGAGGCGGGGCTCGACAGCCTCGACCGCCGCTACCTGCGCGCCCTGATCGAGAACTACGGCGGCGGCCCGGCCGGGGTGGAGACGCTGGCCTACGCCATCGCCGAGGCCCGCGACGCCGTCGAGGACGTCATCGAGCCCTTCCTGATGCAGCAGGGCTTCATCCAGCGCACCCCGCGCGGCCGCGTCGCCTGCGCCAAGGCCTATATGCACATCGGTCTGACGCCTCCGCCGCAGCCGAAGGGGCAGGTGGGATTGTTCGATGAGGGATGAGCATGGCTTCTCCCTCCCCTTCATGGGGAGGGTGGCTCGCGAAGCGAGACGGGTGGGGATGTGTCGGACTCCCCCACCCGACGGCTTCGCCGTCTCCCCTCCCCATGAAGGGGAGGGAGAGGGATGACGGCTCCATCGTCCGGCTGGTTCGAAGGCCGCGAGCACGTGCTGCCGGTGCGGGTCTACTACGAGGACACCGACTTCACCGGCGTCGTCTATCACGCCAACTACCTGCGCTACTTCGAGCGGGGGCGGAGCGACTTTCTGCGCACGGCGGGCGTATCGCACACCGACCTCCTGTCGCACGACCAGCCGACGGCGTTCGTGGTGACGCGGATGGAGGTCGATTTTCGCAAACCCGCGCGGATCGACGACGCGCTGCTGGTGCGGACCACCTACGACGAGGCGCGGGGGCCGAGGCTGGCCATCAGCCAGCGGATCGTGCGGGGCGAGGAAGTGATCGCGGAGGCCGCTGTTTCGGCCGCCTGCATCAGCATGGACGGGGGCCCGCGCAAGCCGCCGCCGGGCCTCGTCGAGGCGCTGCGGCCATGGTTTGCGCACGCAGCGCCATAGTTTAACCAAAGCCGCCCGCCAATCCGGCTTCGGGACTCAAAGGACGACCATGGAATCCGGCGATCTTTCTTTCCTAAATCTGTTCCTGCAGGCCGACTGGGTGGTGAAGCTGGTCCTCGTGGGCCTTGCCGCCGCCTCGCTGTGGTCGTGGGCGGTGATCATCGACAAGTTCGTCCGTTTCCGCGCCCTGAACCGCGAGGCCGATCGCTTTGAAGATCAGGTCAGCGCCGGCCGCTCGCTGGAAGAGGTGGCGCAGGAGGCCGGCGACAGCCGCCATCCGCTGCCGCGCCTGCTCAACGCCGCGCTTCGCGAATGGCGCGACGCCAAGGGCAAGGGCGCGCTGGCGCAGGGGCAGGCGGCCATGCTGGTCCAGCGCATCGACCGCGTGCTCGACAGCCTGATCGCCCGCGAGAGCCAGCGGGTCGAGGACGGGCTGGGCAGCCTGGCCATCGTCGCCACCGCCTCGCCCTTCATCGGCCTCTTCGGCACGGTCTGGGGGATCATGCACGCCTTCCAGGCGATCGCGCTGGAGAAGAACACCTCGCTGGCCGTCGTGGCGCCCGCCATCGCCGAAGCGCTGTTCGCTACAGCCATTGGTCTCGCCGCCGCCATCCCGGCTTACATCGCCTACAACAAGTTCTCGACCGACGCCGGCAAGTTCGCCGCCCGGCTGGAGGGCTTCGCCGACGACCTGTCGACCGCCATCCAGCGCCGTCTGGCGGAGCGCATCTGAGATGGCGCTGTCGGCCAACGACGCCTACAGCGCGGGCGGTTCGCGTCGCCGCCGAAGCCGCGGCCGGCGTAGCGCGCTGTCGGAGATCAACGTCACCCCGCTTGTCGATGTGATGCTGGTGCTGCTGATCGTCTTCATGATCTCGGCGCCGCTGCTGACGGCGGGCGTGCAGGTCGAGCTGCCCAAGACCGAAGCCGGCGCCATGCAGGACCAGACCGAGCCGCTGACGGTCACCATCCGCGCCGACGGCCGCATCTTCCTGGGCGAGCAGGAGATCCCGTTCGCGTCGCTGTCGCCGCAGCTGAAGGCGGCCGCGGGCGAGGGGACCGAGCGGCCGATCTACGTGCGCGCCGACGGGCGGGCTTCGTATGAGGTCGTGGCTCAGGTGATGGCCGGCCTGTCGACCTCGGGCTTCACCAAGATCAACCTCATCACCGACACGGGCGGGCCCTCGTCGGGCGGTGAGGAAGCTCCGGACGCGTGATGATCCGCGAACGCTCCAGCATGGCGCAGCCGCTGCTGGGCTCCTTCCTGCTGCACGGCGGGCTGGCCGTGGCCATGCTCATCTCGTGGGATTGGCTGAGCCGTCCGGTGCGGATGGAGGCCTCCGTACCGGTGACGCTGGTCGCCGAGGCGCCGGTCGCCAACATCCGGCCAGCCGAGCAGGCGCCGGTCGAAGCCGAGGCGCTGACGCCGGAGCCCGAACCCGACGCGACGCCCGAACCCGCCGCGCCGGTGACGCCCCCCGAGCCGACACCCGCGCCGCAGTCGCCGCCCAAGCCCACGCCCAAGGCGGTCCCCAAGCCTCCCGCGAAGGCGACGCCCACGCCGGCCCCGAAGAAGCCGGCTCCTGCGAAGCCGGCGCCTTCGCTGGACCTCGATGCGCTCGCCGACTCCCTGAAGCCCAGCCGGCCGAAGCCCAAATCCTCGGCGGCCAAGGGTAGGGCGCGGCTGGAGTCGGCGATCCAGGCGCGGGTCGCCGCCGGTCAGGCTGACGGTCTTGCGGCCAGCGCGCTGAAATCGCTGTCGGCTGACCTCGCCCGCCGCTGGAACCCCAACTGCGCGGTGGAGGGCGGCCGCGATGTGATGATCGAGGCCACCTTCAAGCTCAACAGCGCGGGACGGCTCGTCGGCGGCGTCGAGGCCTCCGGCGAGAGTTCCTCAAATTCGGTGGTGAAGGCCGCGTCGGATCGCGCGAAGGAGGCGGTTTACGCCGCCCAGCCCTTCGAAAATCTGCCCGAAGCACTCTATGGTGAGCGGATCACTGTCCGCTTCAACGCGAGGAACGCCTGCGCCACAGGTTAGGCGCAATTGCTTCGCCAGATACGAGCCCATGAAAGCCAGACACCTTTTCGCCGCCCTCTTCGCCGCCTGTCTTTCCACCGCCGCCGTTCCTGCCCGGGCCGACATCGTGGTCGACGTCAACGAGGCGGCGATCCGGCCGCTACCCGTGGCCATCCCGGCCTTCAGCGGCGGCCAGCGCGGCGCCGAGATAGCCCAGGTCATCACCGACAACCTCGAACGGTCCGGCCTGTTCGCGCCGATTTCGCCGAGCGCCTTCCCCGAGAACGGCCTCGACGTGAACGTCCAGCCGCAGTTCCCGAGTTGGCAGCAGGCCGGCGCCCAGGCGCTGATCAACGGCGCGGTCACCATCGAGCCGGACGGACGTCTGCGGGCCGACTTCCGGCTGTGGGGGGTGTCGTCGGGTGAGCAGTTGCTCGGGCTGCAGTTCTCCTCCACGCCGGAGAACTGGCGGCGGGTGGCGCACAAAATCTCCGACGCCGTCTACGAGCGGCTGACCGGCGAGAAGGGCTACTTCGACACCCGCGTGGTGTTCGTCGCCGAGAGTGGGCCGCGCACCAACCGCACCAAGCGGCTGGCCATCATGGACCAGGACGGCGCCAACCCCAGCTACCTGACCGACGGCTCCTACATCGTCATGACGCCGAGGTTCTCCACGACGAGCCAGGAGATCACCTACATGGCGCTCAGGCCCACCGGCTCGTCGATCTACCTCTTCAACATCGAGACGGGTCGTCAGGAGTCACTCGGCCGCTATCCGGGCATGGTGTTCGCGCCGCGCTTCTCGCCCGACGGCCAGCGCGTCGCCTTCTCCGTCGAGCGCGGCGGCAACTCGGACGTCTATGTGATGGACCTGAGAAACCGCGACGCCGTGCGGCTGACCACGGACCCGGGCATCGACACTTCGCCGTCGTTCTCGCCGGACGGGCGCCAGATCGTCTTCAATTCCGATCGGGGCGGGCAGGCGCAGCTCTACATCATGAACGCCGACGGCTCGGGCGTGCGCCGGATCAGCTACGGCGGTGGACGTTATACGACGCCCGTGTGGAGTCCGCGCGGCGACTTCATCGCCTTCACCAAGCAGACCGGCGGCCAGTTCCACATCGGCGTCGTGCGCGCCGACGGCTCGGACGAGCGGCTCTTGACCACAAGCTACCTCGACGAGGGCCCGACCTGGGCGCCGAACGGGCGGGTGCTGATGTTCTTCCGCGAGACGCTGGGCGGATCGCCGAAGCTTTGGACGGTGGACGTGACGGGGCGTATCCTGCGCCCTGCTCCCTATCCGGGCTCCGGATCCGACCCCGCCTGGTCGCCGTTGCTCGACTGATCACGACCGCCTCACGCCAATGTCAGTTCCTGTTCAGGTCCCAACCAGTAGCAGTTAGAAAATCAAGCTTGGCCGCAGCGCACAAGAAGCCGGAGAACCCCATGTCCAAGACCGTCGCCCGCCTGTCCGTGATTGCGCTCGCCGCCCTGTCGCTGGCTGCTTGCGCCTCCCGTCCGAAGCCGGAGCCCTATACCCCGCCCCCGGCGGCCACGACCCCGCCGCCCGCCTCGACCCCGCAGACGCCCTACACGCCGCCGCCGGCGCCGGGTCCGGTGACCTCCGCGCCGCTGCCGGGTTCGATGCAGGACTTTGTCATCAACATCGGCGACACCGTCTACTTCGACACCGACCGCCACGACATCCGTGGCGACGCCATGCCCGTTCTGGACGCCCAGGCGCAGTGGCTGAACCGCTATCCGGCCGTGCGCGTGCGCATCGAAGGCAACGCCGACGAACGCGGCACTCGCGAGTACAACCTGGCGCTCGGCGCCCGGCGCTCGAACTCCGTGCGCGACTATCTGGTCAATCGCGGCGTCTCGGCCTCGCGCATCGCCACGATTTCCTACGGCAAGGAAAAGCCGGTCGATCCGGGCACGGGCGAGGACGCCTGGGCGCGTAACCGCAACGCCAAGACGGCGATAACCGAGGGTTCGCGGTAGCCGTATTTTCGTCCCGCGATTCATCGCATCATCGAGGGATGAAAGTGAGAACCCTTACCGCGCTGACGCTCGCCGCGATCATCGGCGGCTCGACCCTCGGTCTGGCCGCCCAGCAAGCCTTCGCCCAGACGCCCATGCCGATGGACGAGGACCCGCTCGACGATCGCTCGCGCAAGCGGCTCGACCGCATGGAGAAGGTGGTGCGGGAACTCCGCGCCATCGTCTTCCAGGGCCGCGACACCGGCCAGCCGGTGGTGGTGCAGCCGTCCGGCACGGCGGAGATGGTGGACAGCCTCAGCCGGCGGGTCACCGACCTCGAGCAGACCCTGACGCGGCTTAACGAGCAGAACGAGAACCTGATCTATGAGCTCGATCAGGCGCGCCGCCAGCTGGAGGCTTCCCAGACGCAGGTGCAGACGCTGAACTCACGGCTGGCCCCGCTGGAAAGCGCCGCCGCCGCGCAGCAACTGGCCGCCGAGCAGGAGGCCGCGCTGGCCGCGCAGGACCCCAATGAGGCGTTCGCCAACGCGGTCGGCTTGATGGACGGCGGCGACTACGATAACGCGGAAGCCGCGCTGGCCGATTTCGTCGCCCGCCACCCGGACCACGCCAAGGCGGCGGAGGCCAACTACCTGCTGGGCCAGGCCTACGCCGTGCGCAACGCCCACAAGGAAGCCGCGGCGGCCTTCATCGAAGCCATCCGCGGCTATCCCAAGACCAGCTGGGCGCCCGACGCCA
>CAMLRH010000042.1 GCA_946482375.1 uncultured Caulobacteraceae bacterium
CCTTCTGCCACTCGGCGATCTCCTTGCGGTACTCGCCCTTGCGGCCGCGCACGACGGGGGCCAGCAGATAGATGCGTTCGCCGTCGGGCAGCGCCGTCAGCTTGTCGACCATCTGGCTGACGGTCTGGCTCTCGATCGGCAGGCCCGTGGCCGGCGAGTAGGGGACCCCGACCCGCGCCCACAGGAGGCGCATGTAGTCGTGGATTTCGGTCACCGTGCCGACGGTCGAGCGCGGGTTGCGGCTGGTGGTCTTCTGCTCGATGGAGATGGCCGGCGACAGGCCCTCGATGAGGTCCACGTCCGGCTTGCTCATCAGCTCGAGGAACTGGCGGGCGTAAGCCGACAGGCTCTCGACATAACGGCGCTGGCCCTCGGCGTAGATGGTGTCGAAGGCCAGCGAGCTCTTGCCCGAGCCGGACAGTCCCGTCAGCACGACGAGTTCGCCCCGCGGGATGTCGAGGCTGATGTCCTTCAGATTGTGCTCGCGCGCGCCACGCACGCGGATGAAGTTCTGGTGGTCGGCCATGCTGTCGATTGAACGCGAAAGCCGGCCGAAAGAGGCGCGGCGCAAACCCCTCTATGTAGTGCGCAGAGTCGCGATGAACACAAGAACATTATGAGAACGAATGCGCGGGTTGTCGCATCCTTCCCCCCACGCAGGTGGGGAAACCATCCCCGAACGCGGAGCGGAGGGTCGATGGGGGAGGCGTCCAGATGTGGACCTCCCCATCGAGCCTCGCCTCCGGCTGCGGCCCACTTCCCCCAGACAAGCTGGGGGAAGGCAAGTATCCGCAGATACGACTTCGCCATGGTAAGTTTACTGCGCCGATTGGTAAGTAATCGGCGTGACATTTATACGTGATGTCACCTTACCGCCTGAACTGATACATGCCCTCCCGACTCAATCCGGGGGGATGAATCATGTCTATCCGTCTGGCGCTTGCCTGCGCCGCATCTGTTCTCGCGTTCGCTTCCGTTGCGCAAGCCGACGCCGGCCGGAGAGCGACCGAAATCTTCGTCTCGTCCGATGGCGTTGATTTCTCGGACCCGGCGGACGCCACCGCCTTCTACGCGTCGCTGAAGCGGGCGGCGATCAACGCCTGCGACAGCGATATGGGCCGAAACCTCGCCGCCATCGCCTCCGATCGTCAGTGCGCGGCGGCGTCGCTCGATCGCGCCGTGCGCCAGATGGGACGTTCCTCGCTGATCGCTCTGCACGAGCGCGCGACCGGCCAGCAGGCGACGACGGTTCTGGCTGCGGCGCCGCAGTAGAATTTGCCTCGACTTCGTAGAAATGTAGAATAGTTACGCACGTAACTGCTGCATTTTGGCGCGCCCGTAGGAAATTTCACCCGACTGCGTTTGCATTTGTCAGGCGGCTCGCTTACATCCGCTCCTGCCTGTACGCCCACGAATCGCGCGTGACGTTTGAAGGGGGGTCTTCATGCCTGCGCGTAAGCTTCTCCGCCATGAGTGACGATCTGCCATCTCTGGGCGCGCTTCGCGTGATCGACGCGGCGTGCCGTCACGGCAACTACCGCGCCGCCGGCCGAGAGCTGAACATCAGCCATGCCGCCATCAGCCAGCAGGTCGCCCGCCTCGAAAAGCAGCTGAACGTCGCCCTGTTCGTCCGCGATGGCGTGAAGATGAAGCCGACACCGGCCGGCGAAGAACTGGCCGACGGCTACCGCCGGGCCCTTCGCACGCTCGAACGCAGCCTCCAGCGCGCCACGACCCGCGAGGCGGCTCCCAAACTGGTGGTCAGCCTGCCGACATCGCTCGCCAACCCGTGGCTGCGGCACCGACTGGACGTCTTCGGCCATGCGTTGGCCGCGGCTCGCGTGGAGGTGCGCTCCGACGCCCTGGAGCCCGACTTCACCCAGGTCGACGTGGCCGTGGTCTGCGGCGACCGCGACCGGCGGGGCCTGTGGGTGGAGCACCTGTTCGACCGCTCGGTCACGCCCGTTTGCAGCCCCGGCTTCCAGCAGGCGCATGGGCTGAACGACCCCGAACATCTGGAGCGGACGCCGCTGCTGATCCACGACGAGGAGTCGTGGGAAATCTGGTTCGCCGCCGCGGGACTCAAGCCCGCCGCGCTCGACGGCCCGATGCTCGATCCGACCATGGCGCTCAGCGCGGCGATGGACGGCTATGGCGTGGCCATGGCCTGCCGCATCTCCGCCTCGACCGAGCTGGAGCAGGGGCGCCTCGTGCAGCCCTTCGACATCTGGGCGTCCACCTCGACCCGCCTCCATCTGGCCTGGCCGGAAGACCATCCGCAGCTCGACCGTATCCACGCCTTCGCCGACTGGATGAAGCGGGAGATCGCGCTCTCGCTAGCCGGTCCGGAGCCGTTCGCCGGCGCCGCCTGACCACCTCCGCGTGCGGCCGCGAATTTTTTCGCGCCGTCTTCACGGTTGGGGAACCATCTTATCCACAGAATGCCCCCAATTGTTTTGGGTAAGTGGGGCGTTTGTCGGGGAGGTCGGGCGTGAAGACGCTTAGCGTTCTATCTTGCAAGGGGGGCACGGGGAAGACGACCCTCGCGCTGCATCTGGCCGTGGCGGCCCAGGCCGCCGGTCGTGGGGTCCTGGTCGCCGATCTCGACCGGCAGCGGTCGGCCGTGGATTGGCGTCGCGAGCGCGACCACCTGCGTCCCAACGTCGAAGAGGCCAAGCCCGGCTCGCTGTGGACGCTGCAGCAGGCGGCGGGCCGTCTCGGCTCCGACCTGATGATTATCGACACCGCCTCCTCGCGCGAGGAGGAGAGCGCCTACGCCATCAAGTGCGCCGACCTGTGCCTGATCGTCCTGCGCCCCAACTTCCTCGACCTGAAGGCCGTGGTGGGTTCGGCCCAGGCGGTGCTGAACCAGAACAAGACCGGCGTTTTCGTGGTCAACCAGGCGCCGGCCGGTTCGGGCGGCATGAGCGAGGTCATGACCGCGCTGCGGCCCTACGGCCTGCCCATCGCACCGATCCGCATCCGCCAGCGCAACTGCTACCAGCAGGGCCTTGGCCAGGGCCGCACGGCCCAGGAGATCGAGCCCATGGGTCCGGCCGCCGAGGAGATGGCCGCGCTGTGGTACTACCTCGACAGCCTGCTCTGGCCCGCCCACGGCGAGCACGAGCCGCTGCTGGCCCAGACCGCCTGACACCCTGACGGCGCCGCTTTCTGCGGCATGAACGCACGCTGACCGCGAGGTTCATTGAACGGCATACCGCTTTTGCTATAAGGCGGCGCTCAATGTGACCGGGGCGTTAGGGGCGTGAGGCGTCAATGAAGGCGACTGCTGTTCTGTCCAAGCCTGAAGAGTACCGTCCTTCCGAGGACGAGCCCTTCATGAACGAGCGACAGCTCGAGTTTTTCAAACAAAAGCTCATCGACTGGAAGGAAGAGATCCTCCGCGAATCTCGCGAGACGGTCACCCACCTCCAGAAGGAGACCGAGAACCATCCCGACCTGGCCGACCGCGCCAGCTCGGAGACTGATCGGGCTCTTGAGCTTCGCACCCGCGACCGGCAACGAAAGCTGATCTCCAAGATCGAAGACGCGTTGCGCCGGATCGAGGACGGCTCCTACGGCTACTGCGAGGAAACCGGCGAGCCGATCGGCCTTGCCCGCCTCGAAGCGAGACCCATCGCCACCCTCAGCCTGGAAGCCCAGGAACGCCACGAACGCCGCGAACGCGTGCATCGCGACGACTGAGGCGAACTAGGCGGGCGTCCAGAACCGGAACGTCGTCCAGCCTTCGGCCACGGCCTGCATCGGCACGCCGAGCCAGGCGCATAGCTCGGCCGCGCCGCCAAACAGGTCGTCCGAGGCGCCGGGGATGAAGAAGATCGCCGCCAGGAGCACCCAGATGGCGACGGCCTCGATGCGTCGCAGACTTCTCTGCACCCCGCGGGGCAGCCACGGCCGGATCACGCCGTAGCCGTCGAGGCCCGGCACGGGCAGCAGGTTCAGGATCAGCGCCGTCGCCTGCAGGAAGGCGAGGAAGGCGACCGCGCCGACAAGCGCGGTCGGCGATCCGAACATCGGGGCGAGCCAGAGGACGGCGGCCAGAACCAGCAGCACCACGAAGGTGCCCCCGGGACCCGCGAGTGAGGCCAGCGAGCGGCCGGCGCGGCTGCGGATGAGGTCCATGCGCAGGTATACGGCCCCGCCCGGAAAGCCGATGCCGCCCAGCACCAGGGCCAGCAGCGGGATGATCAGCGAGAGCTGGACGTCGGAGTATTTGAGCGGATCGAGCGTCAGGTAGCCGCGCTGGACGACGCTGTGGTCGCCGCCTCTCCAGGCGACGTAGGCGTGGCCGAACTCGTGCACCGTGACGCTGAGCACCCAGCCGCAGACCACGAACAGGAAGGTCAGAATCCCCGGCGGGTTGGCGAGCATGGCCAGCGCCAGACCAAGGCCGACGAACGCGGCCAGCATCATCAGCGCGTTCAGGCTGATCCCGACCGTCGCGCCCGCACGGGCATCTACGCCGCTGGCTGTCACGTCGCCTTTCCCCCTGCTTCACGCGAGAGTTGCGCAGGCTGGGTGGCCTGTAAAGCGACCGCTCAGGCGACCCAGCCGTAACGCGGCGCGAGCCGCACCAGCACCCGTTCGGTGATGGTCTGGCAGCGCGCGCCAAGGAACGGGAAGGCCTCGGTCATGGTCGAGGCGAGCTTTTCGTCCAGCGCCTTGCGCAGCAGCTTTCTGGCGCGGTGCAGGCGGGTCTTTACGGTCGCCGGGAGGAGGCCGAGCGCCGTGGCGGTTTCCTCGACGCTGCCGTCCTCGATGTCGCGCATGATGAAGACCATGCGGAAGGCTTCCGGCAACTCGTCGATAGCCAGGTGTTCGACGGCGATGTGGTGCTGGTCGAGTTCTGGCTTACCGGCACGCACCTCGGCCCGCTGCGTATCGACGGGCGCACGATCGAACCGACCGGAAAGGCCTTCCACGTGCGGATGGCCGCAAGCTGCGAGTTCGAGCCCGGCGGGACCGGCATCGTCAACGAGCGGCCCTACTTCGACCAGGGCGCGGTCCTGAGGGCGCTAGGCCTCCAGTAGGGGGGTGAAGCCACCAAAGATCATCCGCCGTCCGTCGACCGGGACCCCGCCCATCGCCTCGCGCATGCGCGGGTCGGCCAGCACCGCGGCGTTGGCCGCGTCGCGCACTTCCTTCGAGGGGTAGGTGATCCACGAGAAGACAACGACCTCGTCGTCGCCGGCCATTACCGCGCGCGGAAAGGAGGTCACTTCGCCGTAGGGAACGTCGTCGCCGAGGCATTCCACCACGGAGAGCGCACCGTTTGCCTTCCACAGCTCCGCCCCCGTGGCCGCCGCCTTGCGATAGGCGTCCACCCTGTCCTTCGGCACCGAAAGCACGAAACCATCCACGTAAGCCATGTCGCGATCCCCTGAGTAGCTTAAAGCAACCCATATCACCTCATCGAGGCCGCGGACGCAACGGCCCGGCTTGACTTCCTTTGGCTCAGGCCCGACCTAGCCGCCTCGAAACGAGGAAGCCCTCCCGCATGACCGTAAAGGTCCGCTTTGCGCCGGCCCCCACCGGCAAGCTCCATGTCGGCAACATCCGCGCCGCGGTGGTGAACTGGCTGTTCGCCCACCGCGAGGGCGGCCAGTTCGTGCTGCGCATCGACGACACCGACCTGGAGCGCTCGACGAAGGAGTCGGAGGAGGGGATCGAGGAGGACCTGCGCTGGCTTGGCCTCGTCTGGAGCGAGAAGCACAACCAGTCGGCCCGTTTCCCCGTCTACCAGCAGGCGGTCGAGCGGCTTAAGAGCCAGGGACGGCTCTATCCCGCCTATGAGACCCAGGAAGAGCTCGATCGCCGCCGCAAGGTGCAACTGTCGCGCGGCCAGCCGCCGATCTACGACCGCGCGGCGCTGAAGCTGACCAACGAGGAGCGCGCGGCGCTGGAGGCCGAGGGCCGCCGCCCGCACTGGCGCTTCCGGCTGGAAGGCAAGCGCGTCCACTGGGACGACCTGGTCCGTGGCCCGGCCGAGGTCGACACCGCCTCGATGAGCGACCCGGTGCTGATCCGCGAGGACGGCGCCTTCCTCTACACGCTGCCGTCGGTGGTCGACGACATCGACATGGGCATCACCCACGTCGTCCGCGGCGAGGACCACGTCACCAACACCGGCGTCCAGATCGAGGTGTTCGAGGCGCTGGGCGCCAACGCGCCAACCTTCGCCCACTTCTCGCTGCTGGTCGGCGCGGACGGCGAGGCGCTGTCGAAGCGGCTGGGCTCGCTGTCGATCAGCGAACTGCGCGCCGGGGGTTACGAGCCGCTCGCCATCACCTCGCACATCGCGAAGATGGGCACGTCGGATGTGCTGGAACCTGCCGCGTCGCTGGAAGCGCTCGCCGAGGGCTTCGACTTCGGCAAGATGGGCCGCCATCCGGCGCGCTACGACCCGGCGGACCTGGCGCGCCTCAACGCCGCCGTGCTTCACGCCATGCCCTACGAGGCCGCGCAGCCCCGGCTGCGGGCGCTGGACGCCGACCTCGGCGAGACCTTCTGGAACGCCATCCGGGCCAACCTCACCCTGTTCGACGACGTCGCCGAGTGGGCTGAGGTCGTGCGCGGCCCCGTTATGCCCGTCGTCGAGGACGCCGGTTTCCTCGCCCAGGCCGCGGCCCTGCTGCCCGAGAGCCTCGACTGGTCGAGCTGGGCCAACGCCATTAAGGAAGCGACCGGAGCCAAGGGCCGCGCCCTCTTCATGCCGCTGCGCCAGGCCCTGACCGGCAAGGACCACGGCCCGGAGATGGGCCCGCTGCTGGCCCTCATCGGCCGCGAAAAGGCGCTTAAGCGCCTTGCGGGCGAGGTGGCGTGATTTCCCTCTCCCTCAGGGGAGAAGGGATTTCGGCGCCACGGCCGCCGAACCGCTTTCCAGCCACGCTACCAGCTCTGCCGGATACCGCGCCGCCTTCACCTCGTCGTAGAGCCTGAGGTTCTCGTCCGACAGCAGCTCGCGCCAGTCGCCGCTGCGGGCCTTGCGGAAGAAGTCCGAGTTGGCGTTCCAGATCGCATGATCGGTGTCGGGGGCCGTCCGGTCGGCGTGAGCCTTCATCTCGCCGAAGGTGGCGGCCCGGACCAGCGCCGGCCATCTCGCCTCATCGACCTCGATGCCGAGGATGCCGGCGACGCGCCGCATTTCACCCTCCAGATCGCGCGACAGGTCGGCGTAGTGCAGGAAGTGGATGTTGGGCTGGTCGCGGTGCTCCCAGAAGCTCTGGGCATGGCGGAACACCGACCAGTGCGGGAAGCCGTCCTGTTCCCAGTCGTGGGAGCCTTGCGTCAGCCAGTCCCGGAAGCGGTCGTTGACGTCTTCCGATTGCGGCGGTGGTGGCGTGAACGTTTCGCCCTGCTCCATCAGCAGTTTGACGGCCTGCGGCACGTTCAGGTTGGCGAAGTGGTCCTGCATCGACAGGAAGACGTCGCGCGGATCGCGGCCGCAGACCAGGTAGGTGACGTTGTCGTACCAGGGAAGGGCGTCGAGCGGCGTATGGGTCTTGATGAAACGCCGGTGACCCTGCGCCTCGTAGGCCGAGGTCACCTCGTCGATCGAAGACAGCCGCATGTCGAGCCACGGCGATAGCCTGGCCAGCGGCTGCGGCAGGTCGGGGTCCTGGTGGATGAGGAGCGCGCAGATCATCTGCGTCCAGGTCGTTCCGGCCTTGTAGGCGGTGCAGACCAGCACGTCGCCGTCGCGCGGGACGAAGCGCTCCCAGCGCGAGCTGTCCATGATGAAGTTGCGGTAGACGTACTTCGTTTCCGGCCGCGCCATGTCGACCTCCAAAGGAGGGGGCGATAAACCGAACAACGTTCAGTGAACAGGCTACGCCAGCTTTATGGTCACCTTGTCGGCCACCTCGTCGGGGGGCGTGGCCATCTCGAACAGGGTCGGGACGATGTCCTCGATGCGGTCGACGGCGCGCCAGTCGCCGTGGGCGTCGGGATGCAGCAAGCGTTCGGCGATCATATGGTCGAAGAGGTGGAACAGCGGCTCCCAGTAGCCGCGCGGGTTGTAGAACAGGATCGGCTTCACGTGCAGCGCCAGCCGCCGCCACGAGAGCAGTTCGATGACCTCTTCCAGCGTGCCGATGCCGCCCGGCAGGACGACGAACGACTCCGCCTCGTCGAACATCAACATCTTGCGCTGGTGCATGTTGTCGACGACGACGGTTTCGACGTCCTGCAGCGGGCGCTCGCGGCCACGCAGGAAGTCGGGGATGACGCCCAGCACCCGGCCGCCGGCGTCGTGCGCCGCCTGGGCGCAGGCGCCCATCAGGCCGACCCCGCCGCCGCCGTAGATCAGCTTCAACCCGGCGCCAGCGATCGCCTCGCCCAGCGCTTTTGCCTCATTCAACAGGACGGGATCGGCGGCGTCGGAGGAGCCGCAATAGACACAGACGGAGTCCAGGGGGCTGGACCGGGGAGACATTCTTCGCTCCGGATGAAAAAGGCGCGCTTGCGGGCGCGCCGTCCGATTACGATCTAGCTTCATAGTTTGGTCTACGCGTTGGGGGTTTCAAGAGTTCCGTGACTTTTCCGAGACGCCTGAGCGCCTGTGCGGCGGCCGTGATCGCGCTGGCCGGCTGCGATCGTGGCGAGGAGGCCTGGGCGCCGCCCGCGAAAGCGCCGGCGGCCGACACGACAGCGGAGGCGGGCTACCTCGCGCCGCCCATGATCACTTCCGCGCGACTGGAGGGTAAGGCCGTCCGCGTCGAAGGCAGCGCAGCGCCCGACGCGCGGGTGCGGATCGCGCCGCCGCGCGGCGAGCCGATCTTCGCACAGGCCGACGCGGCGGGCCGCTGGCGGGCGCTGCTGACGCCGAGCCAGCCGGTGCATCTGTTCGGCCTGTCGATGAGCCAGGGGGCGCGGACCGCGCAGTCCGAGGGCTACATGATGATGACCGCCGAGGGCCACGTGGCGCAGCTGCGCGCCGGGGCGGGCGCCGTCAGCCTGGCGCCGGCCTCGGCCCGGCCGCGCATCCTCGCCGTCGATTATGACCAGGAGGGCGGGGCGGTCGTCTCGGGCGTCGCCGCGCCCGGCAGCACGCTCGGCCTTCGGGTCGACCGTGTCGGCCGGGGCGAGACCAAGGCCGACGCGCGCGGACGCTTCTCCATTTCGCTGGCCGAGCCGCTGGCGCTGGGCGCCCACCAGCTCGAGGTGAGCGGCGGCGGTGGCGAGGACGCGCTCTCGGTCGACATCACAACCATCGGCGATGTCGGCGCCGGGCCCTATGTCGGCCGCCGCACGCCCTATGGCTGGCGCGTGGACTGGATGCCGCCGGGCGGGGGCCTGCAATCGACACTCATCTTCGAGGGGGCGGGCGCTTGAGCCACGTCCGTGCGTCGGCGCCGTCGCGGCGGCCGGCCGAGCCGGGCGGCGTCGCCCCACCGCAGGTGAAGGTCCGCTTCTTCGCCGCCATGGCCGACCTCATGGGCCTAGTGCTGCGCTCGCGGGCGCCGGGCCTGAGGTGGCGACTGACGGCGGCGCTGGTCTTCACGTTGGCCGGCAAGGTGCTGGGCGTGCTTGCGCCGCTGCTGCTCGGCGCGGCGG
Organism: uncultured Caulobacteraceae bacterium; assembly: GCA_946482375.1. The sequence continues at coordinate 9,577 of CAMLRH010000042.1, forward strand.
TGAACCAGTTGACGGCGGGTCAGGGCGCCGCGGTGCAGGTCAGCGCCAGCTTCGCCGCCTTCGCCGTCGGCTGGTCCTTCATCCGCTTCATCGCCGCCGCCGCCCCGCAAGGCCGCGACTGGGTGTTCACGCCGGTGGCCCAGGCCGCGCAGGCCCGCGCCGCTTCGGAGACCTTCGCGCACGCGCTGTCGCTCTCCATCGACTTCCATCAGACCAAGCGCACGGGCTCGCTCTCGCGGGTGATCGAGCGTGGCGCACGGTCGATGGACTTCCTGCTGCGCGCGCTGGTCTTCAACCTCGGCCCAACCTTCATCGAGCTCATCATCGCCGCCGTCGTCCTGGCGCGGGCCTACGACTGGCGGTTCGCCGCCACCGCCGTGGTGACGGTGGTGATCTATGGCGCGCTGACCTTCGCCATCTCCGACTGGCGCATCGCCCACCGCCGCGCCCTGAACGAGGCCGACGCCGAAGCGGCCGGTCGGGCGGTGGATGCGCTCCTCAACTACGAGACGGTGAAAGCCTTCGGGGCCGAGGAGCGGGCGGTGTCGACCTACCGCCGGGCGCTGGCGGTCTACACCGACGCGCAGGTGACGGCGACGACGTCGCTGACCCTGCTCAACGTCGTGCAGTCGGCGATCATGAGCGTGGGCCTCGCCGTCATGGCCGTGCTTGCGGGTTTTGAAGCCGCCGCCGGGCGGATGGGGCCCGGCGACGTCACCGCCGCGGTGCTGATCCTGATCGGCCTCTACGGCCCGCTGAACATCCTCGGCTTCGCCTACCGCGAGATCCGCCAGTCGCTGATCGACATGGAAGCCATGCTCGACCTCCAGCGCCAGTCGCCCGAGGTCGCCGAGGCGCCCGACGCCGTCGAGCTGCCGCTGTCGGCCGGGAAGGGCGGGGAAGTGGTGTTCGAGGACGTCTCCTTTCGCCATGGCGCGCGCTCGGAGGGCCTGAAGGACATCAGCTTCCGCGTCGCGCCCGCCACCACCGTGGCGCTGGTCGGCCCGTCGGGCGCGGGCAAGACGACGCTGGTGCGTCTCGCGCTGCGCCTGATCGACCCGCAGGCGGGGCGCGTGCTCATCGACGGCGTCGACCTCAGGCAGCTGAAGCACCAGGCGCTGCGCAAGGCCGTGGCGCTGGTCCCGCAGGACGTGGCGCTGTTCAACGACAGCCTCTACGCCAACATCGCCTTCGGACGGCCAGAGGCCACCGAGGCGGAAGTCTGGGAAGCCGCCCGCGCCGCCGAACTCGGCGAGTTCATCGAGGCGCTGCCCGAAGGCATGGCCACCCGCGTCGGCGAGCGGGGCCTGAAGCTCTCCGGCGGCGAACGCCAGCGCGTAGGGCTCGCCCGCGCCCTCCTGGCCGATCCGCGCGTCCTGATCCTCGACGAGGCCACCAGCGCGCTCGACAGCCGCACCGAGGCCGCCATCCAGGCCACGCTGCGCAAGGCCACCGCAGGGCGCACGACGCTGGTGGTCGCCCACCGGCTCTCGACCATCGCCGACGCCGACGAGATCCTCGTCCTGCGTAGGGGCCGCATCGTCGAACGCGGGCGCCACGAGGACCTGCTGGCGGCGCAGGGCGAGTATGCGGCCCTGTGGAGGAGGCAGAGTAAGACTCCCTTCCCCCTGGATGGGGGAAGGGCCGTGGATGGGGGTGGGAGAGCCTCAGGATAGGGCGCCCAGGGGCGTGACGGCGGAAACGGTCCCGCCCCCCCCCCCGCCCCCCCCCCCAACCGGGGGGGGGGGGTTGAGCCGCGGGCGGGGCCCGGGGGCCCGGCTCGCGCGTCGGCTTCACCGGATAGCCGAGCCGCTTGCGGACGAGGTTGAGGAGCCAGTGGAGGCGGTGGGCCGTGCTCTTCGGCGCGGCCAGCAGAACCGGGGTCAGCACCAGCGTCAGCAGGGTCGAGAAGCTCAGGCCCCAGACGACGGCGGCCGACAGCTGGACCCACCATTCCGAACCCGGCGCCTTGTACTCGATGACGCCGGTGCGGAAGTTCGGGTGCAGCTGGAACATCAGCGGCAAGAGGCCGACGATGGTCACGATGGTGGTCAGGATCACCGGCCTGAACCGCTGCACCGCCGCGCGCATGGCGGCCTCGTCGGCGGCGAAGCCCTGCCGGCGCAGCTGGTAGAAGGTGTCGACCAGCACGATGTTGTGGCCGACGACGACGCCGGCGAGCGCCACGACCCCGGTGCCCATCATGATGATCGAGATGTAGTCGAAGGTGTGCAGCAGGTTGATCTGCACGCCCAGCAGCACCCCGATGGTCGACAGGATCACCGCCGACAGCGTCACCAGCACGCCGTAGAAGCTGTTGAACTGCCACAGCAGGATCACCGACATCATGAACAGCGTCGCCAGCATGGCGAGCAGGAAGAAGTTGGCGGCCTCGGCGCCCTCCTCGTCGGCGCCGGTGAACTTCCATTCCACGGTGTTGGGGATGCCGGCCTTCTCCAGCCAGGGCTTCAGCTCGCCGATCTTCTGGTTGGCCGGGACGTTGTCTCCGATGGTGTTGGCCTGGAGAACGACCAGACGCTGACTGTCGCGCCGCTGGATCGAGGTCACCTGCTGGCCGGGCGCGCGCTTGACGAAATAGCTCGCCGGCACCGGCCCCTGCGGCGTGGTGATCTTGAGCTTGTCGAAGGCGGCCATGCTGCGCTGGTCGGCGGGGAAGCGGACGCGGATGTCGAGCTCGTCGTCGGCGTCGTCTGGGCGGAAGCGGCCGACGAGGATGCCGTTGGTGACGAACTGGATCGCCTGGCCAACCGACAGCACGTCGACGCCGTAACGGCCGGCGGCCTCGCGGTCGACGGTGAAGTTCCATTCGATGCCGGGCGAGGCGCGGCTGTCCTCCTGCTCGATCAGCTGCGGGTCGGAGGCGAATTTCGCCTTGATGATGTCGGCGGCGCGGTCGAGGTCGGCGGGGTTGTGGGCGCGCAGCTCGACCTGGATGTCCTTGCCGACGGGCGGCCCGCCCTGGGGCAGTCGCACCTCGGTCTGCACGCCCGGGACCTCGCCGATGCGCTTGCGGATGTCCTCGACGATTTCGGCGCCGCGGATGCCGAGTTCGTGGCGTTCCTCGAAGTCGACGAAGTCCACCCGGATGCGGCCGACGGCATCGTTGGGCGGGCCGCCGAAGCCGAAGCCCGAGAAGGAACCCGAGCGGACGTACATCGAGTCCATGCCCTTGAGGCCCCGCAGCCGCCGCTCGACCTCGCGGACCATGACGTCGGCCGCCTCGGGCGAGAGGTTGCCGCGCGCCTTGACCCAGATGGTCGCGAACTCGGGATCCTGGTCGAGGAAGAACTCGGTGCGATGCGGCGTCGCGCCAAACCACATGACGATGGCGACCACGATGGCCACCGCCGCCGCCAGGAAGCGGCCGGGGTGCTGGCCGGCGAACCACACCAGGTTCGCGTAGCGCCCCATGAAGCCCTTCATCTCGCGCGGGTCGCCGTGCTCCGACTTCTCGATCTCATGCAGCGC
>CAMLRH010000043.1 GCA_946482375.1 uncultured Caulobacteraceae bacterium
ATGAACACCGCCTGGTTGGCGTTGGCGCCCGAGTGCGGCTGGACGTTGGCGAAGGCGCAATCGAACAGCTTCTCGGCCCGCTCGATGGCCAGCGTCTCGATGACGTCGACGTATTCGCAACCGCCGTAGTAGCGCCGGCCCGGATAGCCCTCGGCGTACTTGTTGGTGAGGATCGAACCCTGCGCCTCCAGCACCGCGCGGCTGACGATGTTCTCCGAGGCGATCAGCTCGATCTGGTCACGCTGGCGGCGCAGCTCGTGCTCGATGGCGTCGAAGATATCGCGGTCGGCGGCGGCCAGGTCGGCGCCGAAGAAACGGGCGGGTGCGGGCGTCGAGGTCGGAGCGTTCATGGAGAATCCCTGGGCGGCGAGAGCCCTCTTTAAACCCGCCAGCGCCGGGATCAAACCGCTGGGCTGCAACCATCGGCAGGGCCGCGCATTGACCCCTTCGCCCGCGACGCATCTTGCATCGTGCAGCGGGTGTGACGAGGCAATCGGACGGGGGTCCAGGTGACGGATATCGAGAACGGCGAAGTGAATGCGGGGGCAGGCGAAGCGCCCGACCTTCTGGTCTACAGCGCCGATATCGTCGCTGCCTATCTGGCGCAGAACAAGGTTTCGCCCGACCAGATCCCGGAGGTCATCCGCTCCGTCCACCAGGCCCTGTCTTCTCTCAGCGGAGCCGGTCCCGCCGAACCGGCCGCACCCCAGAAGCCGGCCGTCCCGATCAACAGGTCGGTCCACCACGACTACATCGTCTGTCTGGAAGATGGCGCGAAGCTGAAGATGCTGAAGCGCTACCTGCGCTCGCGCTACAACCTCAGCCCCGAGGAGTACCGGCGCAAATGGGGCCTGCCGGCGGACTATCCGATGGTCGCCCCCGCCTATGCCGCCCGGCGCTCCGAGTTCGCCCGCCAGATCGGCCTGGGCAAGGGCGTTCGGCGCAAGAGCTAGCCGTACAGCTTTCGAAGCTGACGATGCCGGTGACGGAAGATCGCCGGCACGATCGCGCGTGACGCTGCCTCCGCGAACGCCAGCCGCGGAACGACGGTAATGACGTCGCGCACGGCGCAGCCCGTGGCCGTCGGCGTCACATAGCGCTCGTGGCGCCAGAGCTTCTGCATGGCGCTGTGCGAGGTCTCAATGAAATGACGCTCTCCCACTTCATGCATGATCAGGACATGGCGGTCGAACGGTATCACCCCGAACGCCAGCAGCCAGCAGGCCGCGATCGGCTGGTTCAGCGGCGCCTGGCGCAGATCCGTGATCGAGGTCGCCGGAAAGGTCATGCGCACGAGCGGCATCAGCTCGGCGTTGACGCCTTCGGGGGTGGTGACCGCCGCCCAAACCTCGTCGGCCGGGCGCGGCAGTTCCGTGGTGAGGTCGACCGTGGGTGACAACATTTCCTCCGTCATCCTCGGGCTCGTCCCGAGGACCCATGCGTGGTGAGTGCGGGAGTTATTGCTGCATCTCGGTGTTCATGGGTCGTCGGAACAAGTCCGACGATGACGCGCGAGCTTAGGCGGCTACGCCACCCAACCTCGCGATGTTGCAACGGGCCCAGAGCTGCTCCATCGCCGCCACCAGGTCGCGCATCATGGCGTCGGTGTGGAAGGGCGTGGGCGTGAAGCGCAGCCGCTCGGTGCCGCGCGGCACGGTCGGGTAGTTGATCGGCTGCACATAGATGCCGTGGTCGCTGAGCAGCATGTCCGAGACCATCTTGCAGTGGACCGGATCGCCGACCAGCACCGGCACGATGTGGCTGACCGACGGCATCACCGGCAGGCCGGCCTCGGCGAACATCCGCTTCAGGGTCGCGGCGCGCTCCTGATGGCGCACGCGGATTTCGTTGTGCTCTTTCAGATAGCGCACCGACGCCGCCGCGCCCGCCGTCAGCGCCGGCGGCAGCGAGGTCGTGAAGATGAACCCCGAGGCGTAGAGCCGGATGGCGTCGACCATGTCGGCGTCGCCGGCGATGTAGCCGCCCATGACGCCGAACGCCTTGCCGAGCGTGCCTTCGATGATGTCGATGTCGGCCATGACGCCGTCCCGCTCGGCGACGCCGGCGCCGCGCTGGCCGTAGAGGCCGACCGCATGCACCTCATCGAGATAGGTCAGCGCGCCGTACCGCTTGGCCAGCGCGATGGTGCCGGCGAGGTCGGCGATGTCGCCGTCCATCGAATAGACGCTCTCGAAGGCGACCAGCTTGGGCGCATCGGCCGGGGCCGCGGCCAGCAGCTCCTCGAGATGTTCGAGGTCGTTGTGACGGAAGATGTGGCGCGGGCCGCCGCCGTGACGGATGCCCTCGATCATCGAGGCGTGGTTCAGCGCGTCGGAGAAGACGATCAGCCCGGGCAGGATCTTGTACAGCGTCGACAGCGCCGCCTCGTTGGCCACGTAGCCCGAGGTGAACAGCAGCGCCGCTTCCTTGGCGTGCAGGTCGGCGAGTTCGGCTTCCAGCCTCACGTGATGGTGAGTAGTGCCGGAGATGTTGCGGGTGCCGCCCGAGCCCGAGCCATTGGCGTCGATGGCGGCCTTCATGGCCTCCAGCACGACGGGGTTCTGGCCCTGGCCGAGGTAGTCGTTGGAGCACCAGACGATGACGTCGCGCGTCGTGCCGTCCGTCTTCGTCCAGGTGGCGCGAGGGAAGTCGCCGCGATGGCGCTTCAGGTCGGCGAAAACACGATAGCGGCCTTCGTCGCGGACCTTCTGGACGGCGTTACGGAAAGCAGCCTTGTAATCCATCGCACGATGCCCGGCCTCATTGGGCCGCCCCTTCTTGACCGGGCTTGTCGCACCCCAAGCGCCGCCTGTCCATATATGGGAACCCGCTTTAGGCCTTTCAGGGTAAGGGATTCAGGCGAGTTCCGCGAGCTTGCCGCGCATCATCTGGAGCACGGCGGAGAAGTCCTTCTGGCCGTAACCCAGGTTGTCGAAGAGCGCGTACAGCGCCTCGGCGCTGGCTCCCATCGGCGTGGTCGCGCCGGCCTTCGCGGCCGCTTCCTGCGCCAGCTTGAGATCCTTGAGCATTAGCCCAGTGAGGAAGCCGCCCTCATAGTTGCGGTTCGACGGCGCGGCCTCCACGGGTCCCGGCCAGGGGCAGTAGGTGGTCAACGACCAGCACTGCCCCGACGACTTCGACGCGATCTCGAAGAACCGCTCGGGCGCCAGGCCCAGCTTTTCGGCCAGCGCGAAGGCTTCGCAGACGCCCAGCATCGAAATGCCGAGCACCATGTTGTTGCAGATCTTGGCCGCCTGCCCCGAGCCCAGCGAACCGGCGTGGAACACGGCCCGCGCCATTGGCGTCAGCGCCTGTTCGAAGGCCGGATAGTCCGCTTCCTCGCAGCCGACCATGAAGGCGAGCGTGCCCGCCTCAGCCGCCATGATGCCGCCGCTGACCGGCGCGTCGGCGAACTTGAACCCCTGCTCGGCCGCCTGCCTGCCTACGGCGCGCGCGCTGTCCACGTCGATGGTCGAGCAGTCGATCAGCAGCGCCGGCTTGGGCGCATTCGGGAACACCTGCTCGGCGAAGACCTGCCGCACGTGCTGGCCGGCCGGCAGCATGGTGATGACGATTTCGGCGTCCTTCACGCAATCCGCCGCCGACCCCGCGGCGACGCACCCCTGCCCCACCGCCTTCTTGAGCGCCGCTTCGGCGAGGTCGAAGGCGACGACGTCGTGCCCGGCCTTGACCTGGTTGGCGGCCATGCCGCCGCCCATGGCGCCAAGGCCGATAAAGGCGATACGCGCCACTAGCGAGCGCCCATCGGCTTGCGGAACTTGTAGACGAACTGGTCAGTGTGGCCGCGGATGCTCTCGTCGAACACCGACGCCTTGTGGGTGTCGGCCGGATTGCGCAGGACCGAGCTTTCGCCGTCGAAGATGAAGCCGGCCGCCTCGACCTCGCGCCGCACCAGCAGCGGGTCGATGCGGTGCAGGGTGTTGACGTTGGAGATGCCCGTCCCGGGATCGTCGACGTGGTCGATGACGATGTAGGTCCCGCCGGGCTTCAGGGCGCTGAACACCGCCCGGTTCGCCGCCGGCACGTTCACCGGGCCCATGAACTGGGCGTGCATGTCGTGGTAGTTCAGCGAGGTCCAGACCATGTCCAGCTTCTCGGGCGCGCCGAAGTTCGGCAGCGTGCGCACGATCATCTCGACGTTGGGATAGGCCGGGTCGTCAGCCACCGCCTTCACGGCGGGATCGCGCTTGGCGAGCTTGGTTAGTTCGTCGGGCACGTAGGCGTAGACCTTGCCCGTCGGACCGACCGCCTTCGAGAAGATACGAGTGAAATAGCCGCCGCCGGGGATCAGGTCGGCGACCTTCATGCCGGGCGTCAGGCCCGCGAACGCCAGCAGCTCGGCCGGCTTGCGGTCCGCGTCGCGCTCGCGATCGGCGCTCGGACGCAGGGGATCGTTCACCGCCGCGGCGAGGAAGGGCGGGATGACGGTCCCGGGCAGCGGCGGAGCCATCGTCGTACAGGCGCCCAGCGCCAGAACGGCCGCAGCCAGGACCAGTGTACGCAACCGCATAATCGTCTCCTCCATGTCCCCCGCGATTTAACTGTAGCGCTGTCGCACAGCTACGTCAGCGGTGACCATTCCTGATCGGCCGGCAGCGGCGCGAATATGGCGTCCAGCTCAGCTTCAGTGACTCCGCCCAGCGTGGCCGGGTTCCATTTCGGCGCATTGTCCTTGTCGACGATCACCGCCCGCACGCCTTCCAGAAAGTCGTGACGCTGCACGACGCGAGCGCCGATCCGGTACTCCATGCGCATGTTGTCGGCGAAGTCGCGCAGCGTCCCGCCTTCGCGCAACTGTCGGAAGGCAACCTTCATCGTCTGCGGCGACTTGGTCTTCAGCACCTCGAGCTGAGCCTTCGCCCAGTCGCCGCCATCGGCCTCCAGCGCCTCGATTATTGTCTCGACGGAGTGGCCGCCGAACAGCCGGTCGATGTGGTCGCGATGCGCCGCGATGGGAGCCTGACCCGGATCTGCGTCGGTTTCAGCCAGAATGCTTTCGAGCCCGGCCGGGTCGGCGACGATGGCCGCCTTCACCCGCTCCAGGTTCTCGCGGAGCTCGAAATCGGTGGCGATCCCCAGCGCCAGGCAGTCCGCCGCCTTGATCCGCGCGCCCGTCAGCGCCAGCCACAATCCCGTCTCGCCCGGCAGTCGCGGCAGATGCCAGCCGCCGCCGACGTCCGGGAACAGGCCGATCCCCGTCTCGGGCATGGCGAAGGTGGTCCGCTCGGTGGCGATCCGAAACCGTGCGGGCAGCGAAATGCCGACGCCGCCGCCCATGGTCACACCGTCCATCACCGCCACGACCGGCTTTGGATAGGCGAAGAGCAGATGGTTCAGCCGGTATTCGGTGAAAAAGAACTCGCGCGCCTCAGCTCCGTCCCCTGCCCCACTCTCGGCCAGCATGCGGATATCGCCGCCGGCGCAGAAGCCGCGCTCGCCTGAATGGTCGATCAGCACCGCCTGCACCGCGCCGTCGCCGCGCCACTCCAGCAGCGCCTCGATCATCGACTTGCACATGGCCGTCGTCAGCGCATGCAGCGCATGCGGCCGGTTCAGGGTGATACGCCCGACAGCGCCCTCGACGCGGCACAGCACCTCGTCGGTCATTGCCGGAACATCTCCCGGGCGACGATGACGCGCATGATCTCGTTGGTGCCTTCGAGGATCTGGTGGACGCGCAGGTCGCGGACGATGCGCTCCACCGGATAGTCCTTCAGGTATCCGTAGCCGCCGTGCAGCTGCAGCGCGTCGTTGGCGACCTGGAAACCGATGTCGGTGGCGAAGCGCTTGGCCATCGCCGCCTGCTTGGTCGCTTCCGGGTCGCGCTTGTCGAGGCTGTCGGCGGCGCGGCGGACCATCAGCCGGGCGGCGTCCAGCTCGGTCGCCATGTCGGCGATCTTGAACTGCAGGGCCTGGAAGTCCTTCAGCGCCCGACCGAACTGGTTGCGGGTTTCCATGTAGGCCTTGGCCGTGTCGAGCGCGAAACCGGCCCCGCCCAGCGAGCAGGAGGCGATGTTCAGCCGTCCGCCGTCGAGCCCCATCATGGCGAAGCGGAAGCCATCGCCCTCGGCGCCGACGCGGTTCTCGGCCGGCACACGGACGTTGTCGAAATTGACCTGCGCCGTCGGCTGGGCGTTCCAGCCCATCTTCTTTTCGGGAGCGCCGAACGAGACGCCGGGCGTGTCCTTTTCGACCACCAAGGTGGAAACGCCCTTGGGCCCTTCGCCGCCGGTGCGAACCATCACCACGTAGATGTCGGAAACGCCGGCGCCGGAGATGAAGGCCTTCGAGCCGTTGAGCACGTAGTGGTCGCCCTCGAGCTTCGCGGTCGTGCGCAGGCTGGCCGCGTCCGAACCGGCGCCGGGCTCGGTCAGGCAGTAGGACGCGATCAGCTCCATCGTCGTCAGCCGCGGCAGATAGCGCTTCCGCAGATCCTCGGAGCCGAAGCGGTCGATCATCCACGAGCACATGTTGTGGATGGAGATGAAGGCCGCCACCGGCACATCACCGTAGCTCAGCGCCTCGAAGATCAGGCTGGCGTCGAGCCGCCCGAGCCCCGAGCCGCCGACGTCTTCCCGCACATAGATGCCCGCGAACCCGAGTTCGGCGGCCTTGCGCAGCACATCGACCGGGAAGTGCTTCTCCTCATCCCAGCGCGCCGAATGCGGGGCGAGTTCTGCTTCGGCGAAGCTCCGCGCGGCGTCCCAGATTGCGCGTTGGTCGTCGGAAAGGGTGAAATCCATTCGGCGGGGGGCTCCGGCTCAAGGGTTGATGACCTGACGCCGCTGGCGCACCCTGTCAACACAAGCACGGGGACTCATATGGCCAATGTGACCGCCGCGCCCGAGCGCGGAGACATGGACACCCACCTGGCGCTGCTCGGCTATTGTCTGCTGCTGGGCTCCATTCTGTTCGCGGGGCTGCCGGGGTTGGTGGCCGTGGTTATCGCCTATGTGCAGCGGGACGTGGCCGGGCCCGCCGCTCGGACCCACTTCAACTTCCAGATCCGCATCTTCTGGGTGGCGCTCGGCCTGACGGTCATCGCCGCGCTGTCGGCTCTGGGCGCGCTCGCCATCGGCATCGGTCAGCTGGTGGACTTCGGCATCCATGGCCAGTGGGACGCCTGGGACAGCATCGGCTTCGACGGGTCCGACATCCACATCGAGCCTTCGATCGTCATGCTGCTCGGGGTGGCCGCCGCCGGGATCGCGGCGGCGGCGTTCTGGCTGATCGTCACGCCGGTCATCGGCCTCATCCGGCTTGCCTCCGAGCGCGGCATGGGTGACAGGGCGGCATGAAGACGCTCCTGGCCGCCTATCCGGCCCTACGCCTGCGCCGCCTGCGCCAAGCCGACTGGGTCCGGCGGCTGGTGCGTGAAACCGTGCTGACGCCCGCCGACCTGATCTGGTCGATGGTGGTGCACGAGGGCGAGGGCCGCGTGCCGGTGGCCTCCATGCCCGGCGTCGAACGCCTGTCCGTCGCCGAAGCCGCCAAGGCCGCCGTCGAGGCCCGTTCGCTCGGCATTCCCGCCATCGCCGTCTTCCCGCACATCGACGGCGCCAAGAAGGACGCCGCCGGCTCCATGGCGGCAGACCCCAATGGTCTCATCGCCCGCGCGGTGAAGGCCATGAAGGACGCCGCGCCCGAGGTCGGGATCATGTGCGACGTGGCGCTCGATCCCTTCACCGACCACGGCCACGACGGCCTGATCGAGAACGGCGCCATCGCCAACGACGCCACCATCGAGCGGCTCGTCGAACAGGCGCTGGTGCAGGCCAAGGCCGGCTGCGACATCCTCGCGCCGTCGGACATGATGGACGGCCGCGTCGGCATCCTGCGTTCGGCGCTGGAGGCCGAGGGCCTGCAGGACGTGATGATCATGTCCTACGCCGCCAAGTACGCCTCGGCCTTCTACGGTCCCTACCGCGACGCCATCGGCTCGGGGAAACTGGGTTCCGGCCCGATCGACAACCCCGCCGACAAGAAGACCTACCAGATGGACCCGGCCAACACCGACGAGGCCCTGCGCGAGGTCGCCCTCGACATCGCCGAGGGCGCCGACATGGTCATGGTCAAACCCGGCATGCCCTACCTCGACATCGTCCAGCGGGTGGTCGAGACCTTCTCCATGCCGACCTTCGCGTACCAGGTCAGCGGCGAGTACGCGATGATCATGGCCGCCGCCCAGAACGGCTGGCTCGACGAGGAACGCTCCATCCTCGAAAGCCTGGGCGCCTTCAAGCGCGCCGGCTGCGCGGGCGTCATTACCTACTTCGCGCCGAGGGCGGCGAGGTTGCTGAGTTCATAAATACCGCTCATTCCCGCGAAGGCGGGAACCCAGGCTTTTTCTGCTGGCCGCTGCGCTCTCCGATAAAACACCTGGGTTCCCGCCTTCGCGGGAATGAGCGGGAGTAGGATCAATCCTCGAAGTCACCCCAAACCAGCTTGTCATCACCGGCCTCTGCAATCCGCTTGGAAGCCTCTGCCCATCCGGCTCGAGGATTGAGGCGCGCGGCGAGCGACGAGGTGTCCCAGCGGCGGCCGCCCATCTCCTGAACGTCGGCATAGTAGCGGTCGACCAGTTGGGTCATTTCCAGCGTCGCGCCGTTCGCCGCGGCTTCCTCTAGCACCAACCCCAGGTCCTTTCGCATCCAGTCGACGGCGAAGCCGAAGTCGAAGCGGCCCTCGTGCATGGTCGCCCAGCGGTTATCCATCTGCCAGGACTGCGCGGCGCCCTTGCTGATGGCGTCGTAGACGAGCTGCGGATCGAGCCCGGCGCGCTTTGTGAAATGCACGGCCTCGGCCAGCCCCTGCACAACACCGGCGATGCAGATCTGGTTGACCATCTTGGCGAGTTGTCCGGCCCCCGCCTCGCCGATCCGGGTGATGGCTTTCGAATAGGCCTGCATGACCGACTCGGCGCGGGTGAAGGCTGCCTCGCCGCCGCCGGCCATCACTGCCAGTTGCCCCTTCTCGGCGCCGGCCTGACCCCCGGACACCGGGGCGTCGACAAACCCGCGACCAACCGTCCTCGCCGCCTCGGCCATCTCGCGGGCGAGCTTCGCCGAGGTGGTGGTGTGGTCGACGATGACGCCGCCCCCGGCCATCGCGGGCAAGGCCTCGGCGACCACCTGGCGGACATCGTCGTCGTTGCCGACGCAGAGGATGACGAACTCACAGTCCGCGACCGTCTCGGCCACTGTCGCGCCCGACCGACCGCCGTGCTGGGCAACCCAGCGCTCGCCCTTCTCCGGCGAGCGGTTGAAGACGCTCATGTCATGGCCGGCGGCGGCCAGGTGGCCGGCCATCGGATAGCCCATCACGCCCAGTCCGACGAAGGCGACCTTCATGACCTCACTCCTTGAATCCCGTGCGGTTCATAGCCGCGTTCCCCTTGCGTCGGAACGAGTCCCGGCGCCTAATCCTTGCGAGAGAAGAGGGACTAGAACAGCTCCGAAAGGCTCCCGCGGCCCGTGACGCATCATTTCCCGACGCGCCAGCTTCGCTTTTTCCTGACAGCGCCGTCGCCTTGTCCCTATCTGCCCGGCCGCGAAGAGCGGAAGGTTTTCGCCCACCTGCCGACGTCCGACGGCGCCGTGGTCAACGATTCGCTGACCCAGGTCGGCTTCCGCCGCTCGCAGAACATCGCCTATCGCCCCGCCTGCGAGAGCTGCGCGGCCTGCGTGTCGGCCCGGCTGCCGGCGCGCGACTACGTCTTCTCTCGCTCGGAGCGGAAGATCCTCGGCCGCAACGAGGACCTCGCCCGCCACCTCGTCGAGGCCGAGGCGACCATGGAGCAGTTCGACCTGCTCCGCCGCTATCTGCTGACGCGCCACGCCGAGGGCGGCATGGCGGATATGACCTGGCCGGACTACGTGGCCATGGTCGAGGACACCGCCGTCCGCACCCACATCATCGAGTACCGCGCACCCTCGCAGGACCGCGGCCCGGGCGACCTGATCGCCTGCGTGCTGGTGGACGTGATGAGCGACGGGCTGTCGCTGGTCTACAGCTTCTATGACCCGGGCCAACCGAGGCGGTCGCTGGGCTCGTTCATCATCCTCGACCACCTGATCCAGGCGGGGATCAACGACCTGCCCTACGTCTACCTGGGCTATTGGGTGCCGGGGTCGGAGAAGATGGCCTACAAGGCGCGCTTCTCGCCCATCGAGATCCTCAAACCCGGCGGCTGGGTGCTGATGAGCGCCCGGGACCGTGACGGCGGCGAGGTCGATGGCGAACGCCTGCCCTCGCCCAATGCGGCGGTGGAGGTCGACGCCCACCTGCCCGGCAAAGGCCCGCTAGGCTCCTAGCGTTTCCGAAAGCCCAGAGGCCCGCCGATCAGCGAAGCGGGAAAGCGGTCCAGCGCGGCGTTGTATTCCGCCGCGTCCTCCCGGCGCCGCAAGAGGCTCAGGCGGCTGTAGGTCCGCACGGTGACGAACAGCGCCACTGCGACAGCCACGACGATGATCACCAGCCCGAACATGGACCCTAAACGCTAGCGGGGCCGGAAACGCTTCGACCGTGCGAACCCTTTCGGCGCCAGCTTGCCCGCTCCGGCCCGGCGGCCCAGCCACTCACGCCACTCCGGCCAGGTCCGCGTGCGGCCGGCGTCGTCGATCCAGCTTGCGTCTTCCTCGGCCTTGAACACCGTCGCGTCGCGTAGGCCACCCTCGCGGTAAGCTTGCAGCTTGACGCCCTTGCCGCGCGGCATTTCCGGAAGTTCTTCAAGGGGAAAGATCAATATCTTCCCGTTGTCGCCGATGACCCCGATGTGGTCGCCGGCGGCCTCGATGGAGGCGACCGCCTCCCCGTTCAGCACCTGCTTGCCGGCCCGGCGGAAGGCGATGGCCTCGTCCTCGGGCATGATGAAGCCGTAACCGGCCTTGGACGCCAGCACCCGCTTCCTGCCCGCCTTGAAGGCGAAAACGTCGATGATCTTCACCCGGTCGTCGATGTCGACCATCAGCCGCAACGGTTCGCCGTGTCCCCGCGCGCTCGGCAGCTTCGAGCAGTCGACGGTGAAGAAGCGCCCGTCGGAGGCCAGGATCAGCAGCTTGTCGACGGTCTCGGCCGGGACCAGGTAGCCCAGCTTGTCGCCTTCCTTGAACTTCAGCTCCGACGGATCGTCGACGCGGCCCTTGGCGGCGCGAATCCAGCCCTTCTCCGAGAGAATGACGGTGATCGGCTCGCGCGGCACGAAGGCCTCGACGGCGGCCTCGGTGTCGACCTGGGGCGCCTCGCCGAAGTCGCTGCGGCGCTTGCCGACGGCGGTGTCGGGGCCGAGCACCTTGCGCACTTCCTTCAGGCCCGCGCCGACCAGCTTCCACTGCATCTTATCGTCGGCCAGCATGGCGACGATCTGGTCACGCTCCTCGGCGAGGTCGGCGTGCTCGCGGCGGATCTCCATCTCCTCCAGTTTGGCGAGCTGGCGCAGGCGGGTGTTGAGGATGGCGTCGGCCTGCACATCCGACAGCGCGAACGCCTCGATCAGCCGCGCCTTCGGCTCGTCCTCGTAGCGGACGATGCGGATGACCTCGTCGAGGTTCAGGAACGCGATCAGCAGGCCGTCGAGGATGTGCAGCCGCGTCTCGATCTTGCCGAGCCGGAAGCGGGCGCGACGGACCAGCACCTCGCGACGGTGGGCGAGGAATGCCTGCAGCGCCGGCTTCAGGCCCATGACGCCCGGCGTGCCGCGCGCATCGAGCACGTTCATGTTGACCGGGAAGCGGCTTTCGAGCGCCGAGAGTTTGAACAGGCTCTCCATCAGGAGCTCGGGCTCGATGTTGCGGCTCTTCGGCTCGATGATGAGGCGCACGTCCTCGGCGGACTCGTCGCGAACGTCGCCCAGCAGCGGCGCCTTCTTGCCTTCAATTAGGTCGGCGAGCTGCTCGACCAGGTCGGCCTTCTTCACCTGGTACGGGATCTCGGTGACGACGATCTGGTAGGTCCCGCGTCCGGTGTCTTCCTTCGTCCACCGCGCGCGAACCCGCACGCCGCCTCGGCCCGTCTCGTAGGTCTCCAGCAGCGAGGTTTGCGGTTCGACGATGACGCCGCCGGTCGGAAAGTCCGGCCCCTTCACCAGCTCCATCAGCTCGGCGGTGGTGGCGCTCTGCTTCGAGAGCAGCAGAAGGCAGGCGTCGATCAGCTCGGCGGCGTTGTGCGGCGGGATGGAGGTCGCCATGCCCACGGCGATCCCAGACGAGCCGTTGGCCAGCAGGTTCGGGAACCCGGCGGGGAGCACGACCGGCTCCTCGTCCTCGCCATCGTAGGTCGGGCGGAAGTCGACGGCGTCCTCGTCGATGCCGTCTAGAAGCAGCGCGGCGGCGTCCGTCAGCTTGCACTCGGTGTAGCGCATGGCCGCGGCGTTATCGCCGTCGATGTTGCCGAAATTGCCCTGCCCGTCGATCAGCGGATAGCGCTGGGCGAAGTCCTGCGCGAGGCGGACCAGCGCGTCATAGACGGCGGTGTCGCCGTGGGGGTGGTACTTGCCGATGACGTCGCCGACGACGCGGGCGCACTTCTTGGCCGTGGTCTCGGGGTCCAGCCGTAGCTGGCGCATGGCGTAGAGCAGGCGCCGGTGCACGGGTTTGAGCCCGTCGCGCACGTCGGGCAGCGCCCGGTGCATGATGGTCGACAGCGCATAGGCGAGATAGCGCTTCGACAGCGCCTCGCTCAGCGGCTCGTCGAGGATCCGGTCGCCATCGCCGGGCGGTGGGGTGTGAACTGTCATGGGACTCGTGAATCAGAAGCCGCACCGATCATAGCGCGTCAGAGCCGTCCCGCGTCGCTTAGTCTCTCGACCAGCCACACCCTAGGCGGCGGCAATGGCCGGTTCAGCGGCGCGAAGATGTGCTGCTGGAGGAAATGGCCGGTGAGATCGAGGC
>CAMLRH010000044.1 GCA_946482375.1 uncultured Caulobacteraceae bacterium
AAGCCCGGCCAGACGAACTTGCCGTTCTCGTCCTTGCGGAACCAGTTCACGAAGTAGATGCGCGGCAGCTTGGCGGCGTCCTCGGCGTTCTCGCCGATGTCCAGCCAGTGACCGAAATAGTCGCCCATGTTGTAGCCGCAGAAGGGCAGCATCGCGAACGGGTCGCGGCGCAGTTCGCCGACCTTGTTCTCAGCCGCGGCGGTGCCTTCGGAAGCCACGTTCGAGGCCAGGAAGACGCCGTGCTTCCAGTCGAAGGCTTCGGTGACCAGCGGCGTGGCGGAGGCGCGGCGGCCGCCGAACAGGATGGCGCTGATCGGCACGCCCTTGGGGTCGTCCCACTCGTCGGCGATGACCGGGCACTGGCCGGCCGGGGCGGTGAAGCGGGCGTTCGGGTGCGCCGCCGGCTCGTTGGAGTCCGGCGTCCAGTCGCGGCCCTTCCAGTCGGTCAGGTGTGCGGGCGGCTCGTCGGTCAGGCCTTCCCACCAGACGTCGCCGTCATCGGTCAGCGCGACGTTGGTGTAGATGCAGTTGGCGTGCAGGGCGGCGATGGCGTTGCGGTTGGTCTTCTCGCCGGTGCCGGGCGCCACGCCGAAGAAGCCGGACTCCGGATTGATGGCGTAGAGGCGGCCATCCTCGCCGAAGCGCATCCAGCAGATGTCGTCGCCGATCGTCTCGGCCTTCCAGCCGGGAATGGTCGGCTGGAGCATGGCCAGATTGGTCTTGCCGCAGGCGCTCGGGAAGGCGGCCGACACGTAGCGGACCTGGCCCTGCGGCGAGGTCAGCTTGAGGATCAGCATGTGCTCGGCCAGCCAGCCCTCGTCGCGGGCCATCACCGAGGCGATGCGCAGCGCGTAGCACTTCTTGCCGAGCAGGGCGTTGCCGCCGTAGCCCGAGCCGTAGGACCAGATCTCCCGCGTCTCGGGATAGTGGACGATGTACTTGGTCTCGTTGCAGGGCCACGGCACGTCGGCCTGGCCCGGCTCGAGCGGGGCGCCCAGCGAGTGAACGGCCGGCACGAAGAAGCCGTCGTCGCCCATCAGGTCGAGCGCGGCCTTCCCCATGCGGGTCATGATCTTCATCGACAGGACCACATAGGCGCTGTCGGTGATCTCGACGCCGAGGGCGGAAATCTTCGAGCCGAGCGGGCCCATGCAGAAGGGCACCACGTACATGGTGCGACCCTTCATGCAGCCGTCGAAGAGAGGTTCCAGCGTGGCCCGCATTTCGCGCGGGTCCATCCAGTTGTTTGTCGGGCCGGCGTCGGCCTGGTCCTCGGAGCAGATGTAGGTGCGGCTTTCGACGCGGGCGACGTCGCGCGGGTCGGAGAGGGCGTAGAAGGAGTTGGGGCGCTTCTTCGGGTTCAGCCGTTTGAGCGTGCCGGCGTCCACCAGCTCGCTGGTCAGGCGCTCCCACTCCTCCTCGGACCCGTCGCACCAGTAGACGCGGTCGGGCTTGGTCAGCGCCGCCGTTTCGCGGACCCACTGGACCAATCGCTGATGCCGTGTGGGCGCCTGGTCGAGCCCCGGAATGTCCACTACCCCACCCATCCCTGGCGTCTCCTTATACGCTTCGGGCAGGCTGGCCATCTGCGTGGCCGAGACTCGCCCTGCAAAGCTACCCTTGCCTAGACGGGCCGATGGACGGGAGCAACCCCAACGGCCCGTTCGGGACTGAAACTCAGCCGCCGCGCTTCATGGTTTCGCGGGCCACGACCAGCTGCTGAATCTGGCTCGTGCCCTCGTAGATGCGGAAAATACGAACGTCGCGATAGAGCCGTTCGATCCCGTGGTCCGCGACATAGCCCGCGCCGCCGAAAATCTGAACCGCCCGGTCGGCCACGCGGCCCACCATCTCGGATGCGAACAGCTTCGCCGCCGCCGCTTCCAGCACAATCGGCTGGCCGCTGTCGCGCTTGCGGGCGGACTCGAGGACCAGCGCCCGTGCGGCCAGCGCCTCGGTCTTGGAGTCGGCGATCATCGCCTGGATGAGCTGGAAGTTGGCGATCGGCTGGCCGAACTGCTTGCGCTCACCGGCATAGGCGACGCAGTCGGCGATCAGGCGCTCGGCCACGCCGACGCAGAGCGCGGCGATGTGCAGGCGGCCCTTGTCGAGCACCTGCATGGCGACCTTGAAGCCCTCGCCTTCCTCGCCCAGCCGGTTTTCCACCGGCACACGGACGCCGTCGAAAATGACGTCGTGAATCTGGGCGCCGTGCTGGCCCATCTTCTTCTCGGGCTTGCCGACCGACAGGCCGGGGCTGTCACTGGGCACCAGGAAGGCAGAGACCCCTGCCCCGCCCTTGGCGTCCGGGTTGGTGCGGGCCATCACCGTGAAGAGGCCGGCCTTGGCGGCGTTGGTAATGAAACGCTTGCCGCCGTCGAGGACGTAATGATCGCCTTCCAGCCGCGCGCGGGTCTGCACCGCGGCGCTATCGGAGCCAGCTTCCGGCTCGGTCAGGGCGAACGAGGTGACGATCTCACCCGAGGCGATACCCGGGAGGTACTTCGCCTTCTGTTCGGCGGCGCCGAACATGACGAGGCCCTGGCTGCCGATGCCGACGTTGGTGCCGAACTCCGAGCGGAAGGCGGGGCTCGCCTTGCCCATCTCGAAGATGACCAGGCACTCGTCTTCCATGGAGAGGTCGAGGCCGCCGTATTCCTCGGGAATTGAGAGGCCGAAAAGGCCGAGTTCGCGCATCTCGCCGATAACCGCGTCAGGCACTTGGTTCTTCTCGGCAACCTCGGCTTCCAGCGGCCGCAGGCGCTCGGAAACGAACCGGCGAACGGTGTCGATCAGTTGATCACGAGTTTCGGAATCGAGCATGGCCGCCCTTTAGGGCGCCGGAACCGCAGAGTCACGGCTTGAGGTCGAGCACGAATTTGGCCCCCGGCCCCTGGTCCACGAACAGCCTGCCTCCGGCCTGTCGGGAGAAGGCTTCGACGAGCCCCCTGCCCAGGCCATGGCGGCTGCTGCGGTAGTCGGCCGGCAGGCCCTTGCCGTCGTCGTGCACGGTCAGCCGCCAGCCGTCGCCCACCGGCTCGAAGGTGACCGTAATGCGCCCGCCGACGCCATCGGTGAAGGCGTGCTTGGCGGCGTTGGTGACAAGCTCGTTGACGATCAGCCCGATGGCGACGGCCCGGTCGCGTTCCATGGAGGCCGGATGCGCCTGGCACTCCAGCGACACGATCTCGCCGAGGAAAAGGGCCTCGGCCAGGCTACGGCAAAGTTCTTCGAGATAGGCGGCGATGTCGATGCGGGCCGCCTGCCCTCCCGAGACGTAGAGGTTGCGGTGGGCGTGGGAAATGCTCATCACCCGGTTCAGCGCCTGGGCCAGCGCCGTGCGAGCGATAGGGTCCTGGGCGCGGGAGGCCTGCATCTGCAGCAGGCTGGCGACCATGGCGAAGTTGTTGACCACCCGGTGGTTCAGTTCCCGCAGCAGCAACTCGCGCTCCTCCAGCTTGGCAGCGCGTTCGCGGGCGGCGCGCTTGGCGGAGTCGCGGAAGATCTGGGCCAGCAACAGGGTGAGCCCGCCTGTAGCCGCGACAATGGCGAAACGGCCCTGATTGGCGACGTCCAGCGGCTCGAAGCCGACGGGAGGCATGACGAAATACCAAGCCCCGGCCATCCCGCCGTAGAAGGTCAGCGCACCCGCCCGCCAGCTCGACAGCAAAGTGGCCAGCAGGGAGAAGGGGTAGAGGAGCGCCATGGGCGCCGCGCCCGGGAAAAGGGCCTCGAGCCCCAGCCGGACGAAGACCATCACACCGAAGCAGAAGATGGCTGTAGCGACGTCGACGACCCAGATCGGCGCGCCGGGCGCAAGCGCCAGCAGATCGATCTCGCTCAGCCGCTGCATATGGCGCAATCCCCAGCTTCGCCGCGCAGCCTAGAACGCTAGCTCTGCCGGGGTAAAGACTTCAGGCAATGCCTTCTGGCTTGTCTTCGTTAACGTCCAGCCAGTCGGCGCTGCGGCCAGCGTCCCGCGCCGCGGTGGCGTGCCGTTCAGCGGCCTCGCGGGCGTCTTGGCGGGTGGAGTAGACGTTCAACGCGTCGGAGCCGAGATTGACGGCCCAACCGCCTCTCGCGCGGACGACGAGGTATCGTTCGTGGAGGCCAAGTACCGGCTTCATGCGGGATAAACCCGCGCCACACCGGTCAAGTTTCGTAAAAAACCGTTCCGGATGAAGGCGCTAGGACCGACTGCTCGCGGCGTCGAGGAGCAGGTAGGCCCGCCCTTCGTCCGAAGCGAGCAGCGAACCGACCATGAAACCCTGCTGATCGCGCTCGGCGGCGTCCTTGAGCATGCCCGAGAAGCGCCGGCGGTAGCGCTCGGCCTGGCCGCGCAGGGCGGCGTCGGCGAACAGGCGTCGCGCGAGCTTGTCGGTGGCCGGTCCGGCGACCCTGCGCACGACTTCGCGGGCGCCCTCGGCATCGCCGGTCTGCACGGCGGCGGCGATCTCGTCGACCTTGCCGCTGGGCAGCAAGGTGGCCGGGTCGACACCCATGGCCTTCACCTCGGCGACGATACGCTCGGACAGGTGCTCGGGGTCGCCGACGTCCCGATCGAGGGACTTCAAGAGGCCTTTCCAGCCCAGTCCGTCCTTGTCTTCCGGCTGCGGCTGCGGCGCGGCCTTGGCGGCGGCGCTGGCGAGCGCGGTGTCGAACTCCTGGTCGGTCGCCACCGGCGTCAGCTTCAGCCGTCCGCGCAGGTTGCCGGCGGGCTTCGGCTCGGGCTTAGCGGCCGGCGCGGGTTCGGCCGGCGGCAGGCCGGGGGTGTCGCCGGCGACGAGGCCCATCAGCCGCACGGCCTCGCTCAGCATTTCGTAGTTGGAGCGCACGCGCTGCTGGAAGCTGGCGTCGAGCGCCTTGGTCTCCTCCGACGCCCGCCTGGCGGACGCGACGAGGTCGCCGAGGTTCTGCTCCATCGAGACACGCAGCTCCTCGGCGCGGCGCTCGGCTTCGGCCGGAAGCGCCTGGGCGCGGGCGGCGATGTCGGACAGCAGCTTTTCGAGATCGGCGATCATCGCCTTCGCCGAGGCGATGGACTGGTCCAACCGCTCGTTGGCCTTGCCGCCGGCGGCGTCGACCATCTGGGCCGACTCCTCGATGAGCCCCTTGGCCTGGGTGAGGCGCGATTCGAAGACGGCGTCGGCCTTGCGACCGGCCTCGAAGGCGGCCTCGTTGAGCTGGTCGACGCGGGACTGGGCGGCCTCCGCATGAGCCTCGGCCGCGCGGCGGGCTTCCTCGGCGGCCGCGGCCACGCGGTCGATGGAGGCCTGCAGGGCGGCGGCGAGGTTGTCGCGCTCGCGGGCGGCCGCCTCGGTCAGGGTCGTGAACTGTTCGGCGGCGCCGGCGGTGAGGTGCTGGATCGCCTCGGCCCCCTGCTGCGCCGACTGACCGACCTCGGCGGCGGCGGCGCGGGACTGGACGACGAGGTCCGACAGCCGAGCGGCGCGGGCGTCGGTGTCGGCGGCCACGGCCTGATGGTCGCTGCGCAGCCGCTCGGCCAGTTCGAGCAGGGCGGCGCGCTGGCGGGCCAGCTCTTCCTCGACCGAGCGCATCTGCTCGCCGACGCTGGTCCCGGCAGTCTCCAAGCGGGCGACGTGACGGGCGAGATCCTCCCCCGCCGTGCGGGCGGCGTCGCCGGCCTGACCGGCGGCCAAGGTAACTTCGGCGGCATGGTCGGATGCGCCGCGGATGGCGGTGGCCTGCGCGCCCAGGCTTTCGGAGAGGTCGTTGAGGCGTCCACGCTCGGCGCCGAGCTGCCCGGCGATCTCGTTGGCGGCGCGGCCCGAGGCGGCGGCGGCCTCGTTGAGGCGTTCGGTCTCGCGGGCAAGCTGTTCGCGGAGGTTGGCCATGACCCCCTGCACGGCCTGTGTGGCGGCGGCGGTTTCGTCTATCTGGAGGCGGATGGCTTCAACCACCGTGCCGGCTTCGGCCGCGGCCAGCCCGGCGGGCGCCAGCATCCGGTTGGCCGTCTCGCGGCTGCGGCGCACCTCGGCGGCCAGGCGCAGGCCCTGACGCAGCGCGTAGGCGGTCAGCCAGACCAGCGCCACCGGCCCGATGGCCAGCAGGGCGAAGACACTGAGCGCGAAGGGATCGGACTCCAGCGGCGAGACGCCCCGCCGATAGCCCACGGCGTAGGCGATGGGGGCGCCGGCCCAGAGAATCGATACCGCGGCGGCGGCGAGGTAGATCGGCCAGCCGGCCGGCTCCTTCACCGGTCTGGGAACGGCCCCGAACACCGGCCGTGGCGGTTCGATCACCTCGACGACACCGACGTCGATCTCGTCCCGCGGCTCGTCATCGGAGGCGCGGGAGAAGTCGAACGGCGGCGGGCGCTTGCCGGGTTTCATGCCGCTCGAAGCTAGCGGCAAAACCCTAGTGCGCAAAGATGCTTAGGCCGATGGCCTAGATGCGATGAAGGTTCGCCGTCTGCTGCTCGGGGCAGTCCGCCGCCCTGGCGGCGATCGGTTCGGGTTTCCTGACGGGGGTGCGGGCGACCGTGCGCTCCACCTTGGGGGGCTCTCGGTCAGGCACATCGACGGTCAGCCCGAAATGCGCGAAGGCCGCCGTAGCGGACGACACCACGATATCGGCGATGAGCGACATCGGGACCTCTCCCCAAGTCCGATGCCGCTGTTATCCGACAAGCTGCGCCGCCCGGCAATCGGGCGGCGCATGAAGTTTTGTTCATGGTTCCTAACGGCGCCGCTCTAGCGCCGGCAGAGCACGTCGCTCAACTCGCCGCCGGAGCGGTCGGACCAGACCGCGTTGCGGTGGCCCATGTCGCGACAGAACTGGTCGGCCGTCCGGCGAGAACCGCCGTAGCCGCCATAGGGCGATCCGTAGTTCGAGCCGACGACACCCGGATAGAAGATGACGTCACGGCCCGGGACGCCCTGGCCATAGCCGCCACCCGGATAACCGGGATAGCCCCCCGGATAACCGCCGCTGACCAGCTGCAGCGAGGAGACGCCATGCAAGCCCACGCTGCGGAGGTCCGCCACCGAACCGTTCACGGTTTCGCATCGGCTGCGGTAGCCGGCGTCCTCGCAGAGCCGCCAGCGGCCGTTGGCGCGGATGCTGCGGGCGCGGTCGTTGAAGTTGATGTCGGCCAGATTGCTGCGCTCACGGGTGACCGTGACCGAGCGACCCTGGAAGTTGGGATACTCGTAAAGCGTCGCGGTATCCGGGCCGCCATATTGCTGGCCGTAGCCGAACACATCGAACGGGAACTGGGCTTGGGCGGCCGTACCGACGGCGGCCAGGGCGGCGCCGGCGATCAGGGCTTTGTAGGTCGTGCGCATGGTTTCCTCCGTGCGGGCGGGACTTGGCCAAGGCTCGCATGGACAAGCTGAACGGGCCTCGCCGCCCCTATTCACTTGAGGTTCATTGAACGCGGCTGTGGGCGAGCCGGTTCAACCGAAGAGCGCCGCCGAGGCCGATGAGAGCCATCGCCGCCATGACCAGATAGCCTTTCGCGCCCACGGCATCGAAGAGCGCGCCGGAGGCCAGCGTCGCCAGACCGATCAGCAGTCCGCCTGACAGCGCCGAACTGATTGTCTGGGCCGCCGTGGCGGCGCGAGCGGGGGCCAGTTGCTGAACGATTGTCAGCCCTGCGACGAAGGTGGCCGCGAAGGTGAAGGTGTGCAGCGCCTGCAGCGGGAACAGCAGCCACAGCGGCGGCGAAAACGCGAAGGCGGTCCAGCGGACCACCGCCGCGACGCCGCCGAGGATCAGCAGGCGCTCGGGCCCGATCCGCTTGCGCCAGGGCTCCAGAAACCAGAGAAAGCCGATCTCGACGGCGACTCCGAAGCCCCACAGCAGGCCGACCACGCCCTCGCTGATCCCTTCTCGGCGCCAGGCCAGCGCCGAAAAGCCGTAGTAGAAGGCGTGCGTCGCCTGGATCAGGCCGATGGACATGGCCGCCAGCATGAAGGTGCGGTCGCGGACCAGGTCGCCGAGTCCCTGCCAACGCTCCCGGCGTGCGACGGTCTCGCCCGTCTCATGCACCGGCTCACGCGGCAGCAGCAGGATGGCGACGAGGGCGGCGCAGAGCGCCGCCGCAGCCGTCCAGACCAGGATGACGTCCGACGTCATTTGCGCCAGCAGCGCGCCCGCACCGACGTTGGCGACAATGTAGGCCGCCGAGCCGATGCCGCGCGGCCAGCCGTAGTTGAAATCCTCACGCCCTGCCCGCCGAAGGGTCAGCACATCGGTCAGCGGCGTGACCGTCGATAACAGGGTTCCGGCGACGAACCACAGCACAAACCAGGCGCCAAAGCCGGTCGTGAAACCGATGGCGGTGTAGGCGACCCCCGCAACCAACATCATCAACGCGATGGGCGACCGTCTCAGGATGAAGCCGTCTGCCCAGATCGCGAGTACGGGCCCGGTGATGGCGCGGGCAAGCAAGGGGGCCGCCAGCAACAGGCCGATCTGCGATCCGCTGAGGCCATGCGTCCGAAACCACACCGGCATGTAAGGCAGGCTCGCGCCGGTCCCCACGAACACCGCCGCGTAGAAGAAGCCGAGCCGCAGCGCCGAATTCATCAGCTTCCCGGCAGCGGCGGCAGGTCCAGCCGGCGGGCTTCCGCCATCTTCACGTACAGGGCGATGATCTCCTTATGGAGTTTTGTATCGCCTCGACTTTCGGCCATCTCATGTAGCGCGATCAACTCACCCCGCAGCCTAGCGTTGGCGGCATCGAGCTTCATCAGGCTGAAGTCGGTGTCGTGCCCCTTCGAGGCCTCCTTGAAGCGCTCGCCGTAGTCGAGCGCCGAGCGCGACAGCACCGCGCGGATGGCGCTGTTTTCCCACAGCCGCGCTTCGATCCCACGCTCCGCTTCCTGCGCAGCCAGCAGCGAGATCATGGCGGTGACGGCCACCTTACCCTGCATGAACTCGCCCATGGCTTCGGGCGGCGGCGGGTCGATAAGGCAGAGGAAATTGCCCATCAGCAGTTCGGGCACGGTGGGCGTCATGCCACCTCCTCCAACGCCGCGAGCCGGGCAGCAATGATCTGGTCGTGCCGCCGAGCCGTGTACCAACCGGATATGCCGAGCACCGGGTCCTTGAAGCCACCGTCGCGGTACGCCTTGGCGGCCGAGATCCAGATGCCCATGCCCTTCACGGCATTGAACAGCTCCCACCAGGCCAGCGCCTCGGGGTCGGCTTTCAGCCCGCTCGTCTTCTCCCAGATGGCGATGGCTTCGGCGCGGTCGATCATGCCGGCCACCCGACCCCGCTCGGCCTCGAAGTGCGCCCACAGAGGGTCGATCGCCCAGCCGAGGTCCTCCAGCGGATCGCCGAGGTGAGCCATCTCCCAGTCGAGGATGGCGATGATCTTACCGGCTCCGTCGTGCAGGAAGTTGCCGCTCCGGTAGTCGCCGTGGACGACGCGGATCGCCTGTGCGGGGGCCGGCGGCTCGCGGCGCAGGCGACGGATGGCGGCGCGGACAATGGGCTGCGGGTGCTGTTCGTCGGCGTCGATGACGCCTTCCCAGTAGTCCAGCTCGCGTCGCCAGCACTCGTCGGGCGCGGGCCTCGGCGGGATCGACGGAGTGGATGGCGCCGAGAATCGAAAAGAACTGCTCGCCCAGCGTCTGGGCGTGCTCGCCGTATGGGATGACCGTGAAGGGGCTGGCCGCGTTGCCGCCGTCGACGCGGCCCATGATGAAGAACGGCCGCTCCAGCTCCGCCCCGTCGGCCTCCAGCGCCACCGGCTCGGGGACCGGCACGCCGCGCCCGTGGAAGGAGCGGTAGGCCAGGAACTCCAGCCGCCGGTCGGTGTCGATCAGGCTGCCGATCGGATCGCGCCGCAGGATCAGTCCCTTGTGCTCACCGCCGATGTCGGCGTCGAAGCGGTAGGTCTCGCGGCTCGCTCCGCCGGGGATGCGGGTAAGGTCTTTCACCGTCACCGGCTTGCCCGTGGTGCGCGCCAGATAGGCCTGCAGCTGGTCGGCAAGGCTCACGGGGCGAAGTCCAGCATGTCCTTGAAGCCCGACGGCGCGTGCGGGCCGATGGCCAGCTGCTCGAGGATGCCCCTGCCCTCCTTCGTCCCGCTCGCAGTCGTCAGGGTGACGTCGCTGAGCGCCTGGACGTGCAGGTGGAAGGGTATCTGCGCGCCGGCTTCAGCCAGCACAATGTCCTCGCGCTCCACGGCCAGTTCGCCGTGCGAGAGGCCGTGGGCCCACTTCGGATGGCCGTAGCCGAGGCCGATCATCAGGAACTCATAGAGCGGCCGGAAGCTGACTTCGCCCCAATCGCGGCCATGGTCGTCCCTCAGCCGCACAACCGCGCTTTCGGCGTAGCGCGTGCCGCTCTTCCAGCTGATCTCGATCTGGCCGTTCAGGTGGGTGAAGCCGTCCTCTCCCGCCCCGTCCGGCGACCAGACGGCGCGGGTGTTCCAGGGGCGGCCGTGCTCGTCGTCGTTGGTGTGGAAGAAGAGGCTGCCATCGTCGAAATTGAGCGGCGACCACATCCAGTAGAACTGCGGCGGCTGCGGCGGGGCGATGTCCTGGCTGTCGCGGGCGCCGACGGGCCGCACGCCCCACGAACGATCGCGGGTGCCGATCCAGCCGTCGACGCTCTCGCGCTTGCCGTCGAGCTCGATCCAGCCGGTGTAGCGGCCGTTCTGGGTCAGGCGCGTGTAGTCCATCAGGGTCCGCGTCCCGACCCGGCGCATGAAGCGCGGCTCCTCGATCGGAAAGGCCCGGCCGTCGAAGATGACGTCGGCCTTGAGCCCCTGCTCCGGCGCATCGACGACGATACGCAGCTTCCGGAGCGGCTCGGTCACCTCGATGCGGATCGGCCCGACGGTCAGGTCCAGCCGGTCGCCGAGCCAGCGGCTGGCGTGTACTGCCGTCTCGACACCGTCGCGCACTACCACGAAGGCCGCGTCGGCCACGTTCAGGTGTGGATAGACGCCGAAAGCCGCCGCGAAATAGGCCTCGCCTTGCGCCGCGTAGCCGTTGAAGAAGTAGCGGTCGTAGAAGTTGCGGTCCGTGCCGGAGTAGGCGATCGGCTCGGCGGTCTGGTGGATGGGGAAATCGTCGCCGCGGGTCAGGGCCATGGGGGGAGCCTCCAAGGCTCAGCCTAAGCGGCGCAAACGCGAAAGCAACGGTGACGGAGCGTAAAGCGATGCAGTGGAACAGGCGCATGTGGATGACGCTGGCGGCGGTCAGCGGCTTCATCGCCGTTGCCGCCGGAGCCTTCGCCGCGCATGGGGCCGACGGCCGCGGCGCCGAGCTGCTGAGGACCGGCGCGCTCTATGGAATGACGCATGCGCTGGCGACCGTCGGCTGCGCCGCCTTCATGGCCATCGGCGCAGCGCGGGCGAGGTTGGCGCCGGCCTTCTTCCTCTCCGGCACGCTGCTGTTCTCGGGTTCGCTCTACGCGATGGCGCTGGGTGGGCCGAACTGGCTCGGCATGATCACGCCGATCGGCGGCCTGCTGTTTCTGGTCGGCTGGGCGGTGCTCGCCTGGTCGGCTGCGGGAATCGATCGCGGCTGACGCTCGACCCCGACTCGGCGGAACAGGTAAGCTCGACAGGAGTTTGGCGCCCGGAGCTTGGTGAATGGTCCGCCTCAATCCTAAGGCCGCGCTGGAAGGGGTGAAGGACTACGGTCGCTCCCGCCCCTATCACCTGCTGCCCTGGGTGATGCTGATCGCGGCCGGGGCGCTGTGGCCCAAGCATCGCGACGTCCCGCCCGGCCTTTCCGAAGACCGCTGCATGACGCCGGAAGCCTTCGAGAAGGCCGAGCCTGGTCGCGGTCGCAACGCCACCCACCCGTTCCAGATTCCGCCGTTGGGCTGGAAGGACATCCTCTGGCGCGTCTACCGCGAGACCATGCGCGACAAGCTGCCGATCGTGGCGGCGGGCATCACCTTCTACACCCTGCTGGCCATCTTCCCGGCGCTGGGCGCCTTCGTCTCGCTTTACGGTCTCTTCGCCGACGTCTCGATGGTGCAGAAGCAGCTGACCGACCTCGCCCCGGTCGTGCCGGCCAGCGTGCTGCAGATCATCGGCGAGCAGATGCTGCGGCTCGCCGGCCAGCACGGGGCCAAGCTTTCGACCGCCTTCGTCATCAGCGTCCTGCTGTCGCTGTGGAGCGCGCACGGGGGCATCAAGGTGCTGCTCGAGGGTCTGAACGTCACCTACGACGAGGAGGAGAAGCGCGACTTCGTCCGTCGCACGGCGATGACCTACAGCGTCACCTTCGCCACCCTGCTGTTCCTGGTCACCATCACCGCGGTGCTGGTCGGCGTGCCGGTGGTGCTGAACAGTATCGGGCTGGAGCGGTTCGAGGCCTACTGGTCGCCGGCACGCTGGGGCGTGGTCTTCCTGGTGACGACGGTTGCGTTCGCCATCGCCTATCGTCATGGCCCGAGCCGGCAGAAGGCCAAGTGGCGCTGGGTCATCCTGGGGGCGCTGGTGGCGTCGCTGGCC
>CAMLRH010000045.1 GCA_946482375.1 uncultured Caulobacteraceae bacterium
GGCCGCGCCGGTGACGATCGCGACCTTGCCCGCGATGTCGCTCACGGCGCCGGCGATGGTATTCCCAGCGAACTGCGCCGCTTCGCTCGACTCCCTCGCGGGCGCGTCGATGTCAGGGCCAAGCGCGGCGTTCAGCGCGGCCAGCTGCTCGGACGCCGCGGCGCAACCGTCCGGCGCGGCGTAAGGCCGCGCGGCGGCTTCGGTAAGGACGGCCGCCTGCTGCTCGCGCACCAGGTTGAGGTCGCGGAACGGCTCGGAGATGGCCTGGGAAATCTGGTCCGGCTCCCCGGCTCGGCTTGCGCCCGGGGTGCTCGCACAAGCCGCCGCCGTCATCAGCAGCGCCGACAGGATAACGGGGCCGACCAAATTCGTCATGGAGGCATTCGGCGCCCATGACTCGGCTTCCGCATTGCGCCGCATCAATCAGGGGAACGTCTCGCGCCCTCGGCCCCATCGACCTTGCGGACCTCCCGCAGCTTCGCTTCTTCGCTGGCCAGCAGCCGCTTCAGCGCCGCCTTGTCCTGCTCGCTCACAGCCGCCGCAATTTGCTTGCGAAAGCGGCTGATGTTCTCGCGGGCGATCCACTCGTCGGTCTTGCTCATTCCCATTCCCCGTCAGGGTGTGAGCACGGCTTCATTTTGCGCCCGTATCAACCAATAGTCGAGCACATCATTCACGAGTTGCACGAAGCACGTTGCAAGTCGCGCGCAAGTGAAGCCGGTCGAGGTTGTGGACCAGCCGCCGTCCTCGCGCCGCTGAAGGTCAAGTTGATTGAGGTGAAGGGCTCCCTTCGATGGCGCGTTCAGTGCGCCAGGAACAGGTGCGGCCCCCCCGCATCTTCCAGCAGAGCGCGCGTTGAGCCGCCGAACAGCGCTTCGAGAACACGGGCATGACCGAAGGCGCCCGCGACCAGCAGCCCCGCGCCGGAGTCGCCGGCGACCTGCTTCAGGCCGACGCCGGCGGCCTCGCCCATAACAGGACGGACCGTCACCGGGCCTACGCCCTTCAAATGCAGATATGCCGAGAGCTTCTTCGGGTTTGCGTGAGCCCGTTCGCCTTCGTCCAGCCGCTCCGGATCCTGGATGATGAGGACCGAGGCGGAATGCTGCAGGATGGGAACGGCGGCGCGGACCGCCCGCCCGGCCTCGAGACTGGAATCCCAGGCGACCGCGGCGGGCGCGCCGTCGATGATTTTTCCGCTGCGGACGATGAGCAGCGGCGCGCGGCCATCCATCAGGGCGTTGTCCAGCACCCCGAGAAAAGGTCCGTCTTCGGCGAAGCAGCTCTGGCCCGCAACGACCAGGTCCGTCAGCGGCAGTTCTCGCTGCAAACCGAGCCAAAGCGTCGGCTCGGCCCTGGTCAGGACCAGGCGCGCGCCGTCCTCGCCTTCTCCGAACTCGATCCCAGCGTCTTCCGCGGCTTGTCGAAGCGTCTCCTCGGCCCGGCGAAGGCGTTCAGCCTCGCCGGCGGCGATCGCGTCCCAGACATCCTGGGAGTAGTAGAGGTTTTCGCCAAAGCCTGCCCACGCCGGGACGGGTTGCGGGAGGGCGATCAGCGCCCGGACGACCGCACCGTGCTGCTTGGCTAGACGGGCCGTCACCTTGGCGGTGTCGGCGTCGTCGGCGGCGCCCGAAAGCACCATGAGGATTTGTGCATAGCTCATCGCGTCCTCCTTGCTGACGCAGCTTCAGGTCCAGTCGACGGCGCCGAGCAGCATGCTGATGCGGCCATCGCCCCACATGGGCAGGACCAATCGGGCGTACGGGCGACGGTCGCCCTCCGGCTCGTGGCGATAGAGGGTCGGCGCCTCGCTTTCGAGCGTGGCCGCGCATTGAGAGATCAGGAATTCGAAGGGGGTCGAGGGCGGCCGTTCGTCGGCGAAGAGACCCTCGAGCTCATAGCGGCCCGGCTGCACGAGTTCGGCTCCGATATCGTCGAAGCGGAAGCGGTCGGGTTTGGAATAGACGCCGATCAGGAACAGGCGCCCGCGAAGATCCGGGAGGTCCGTCGGCCTGAAGTCATCCCAGAAAGGGATCAGGGCATGGCCGCGCAGCATGCCGCGCCAGTAGGCCTCGACCCGGTCAAGGTCGGGCGTGAGGCGGGATGGGGCGAACGGGCGCTTCATGGCGGCGGGCCTCGTGTGACGTCCTATCCTCATTAGGGCGCTGGCCGGGCGCCTGCTTTGACCTCGCGCAAAGCCGTTCGGGGCGGACTGGTTAGCCTCCGCGCATGACCCTGATCGTCACCCTCACCCTCAATCCGGCGCTCGACGTCTCGACGTCGACGCCCGCGCTTGAGGCCGGCGGCAAGCTCCGCTGCGCGCCGGAGCGCCGCGATCCGGGCGGCGGTGGGATCAACGTCGCGCGCGTCATCCATCGTCTTGGCGGGGAGGCCTATGCGGTCTACCCCGCCGGAGGGGCGGTCGGGGAAATGCTCAAGGCGCGCCTGGAAGCCGAACACCTGCCGGGCGCGTGCGTGCCGATCAGCGGCGCCACGCGGGAGAACTTCACCGTCATCGAGTCCGGAACCGGGCGGGAGTTCCGCTTTGTCATGCCGGGGCCGAGCCTGGAGGCTGAAGAGCTGAAGGCCTGCATCGACGCCGCAACGACGAAGGAAGGTGAATGGCTGGTGGCGAGCGGAGGGCTGCCGCCTGGCGCGCCACCGGACATCTACGCGGCGCTGGCGCGGGAGGCCCGGCGCACCGGCAACCGCCTAGTGGTCGATTGCTCCGGGGCCGCCCTGCGCGAGGCGCTGGCCGAAGGGGTCTACCTGGCCAAGCCCAACCTGCGCGAGCTCGAGGAGTTCACCGGCCTCGACCTGCCGACGACCGGTCGGCGGGTTTCGGCGGCGCGGACACTGGTTCGGATGGGGGCGGCGGAAGTCGTCGCGCTCACGCTGGGAGCCGATGGCGCGATCCTGGTTACGGCCGACCAGGCGTGGCGAGCCGAGGCCTTGCCCCTCGCGCCGATGAGTTCGGTCGGCGCCGGCGACAGTTTCCTCGGGGCGATGGTCTGGGCGCTGGCCTCTGGCCTGCCCATGACCGACGCCTTCCGCTACGGACTCGCCGGCGGGGCAGCGGCGCTGATGCGGCCCGGCACCGAGCTGTGCCATGCCAACGATATCCGCCGGCTGGTGAAGGATGTCGGCATCGAGGCCGTCTAAGCAGCCTGCAGGCGAGCTTCGGCGAGACGGACCGCTTCCATCGTCTTGGGCAGGCTCGACGGGTTGACGCTGATGGAGTCGATGCCAAGCCGCGCCAGGAAGGCCGCCACCTCGGGGTAGGTCGCGGGAGCCTCCCCGCAGATGCCGACATGCCGTTGGTTGCGGTGCGCGCCCTCGATCGCCAGCCGCAGCATCTCCAGCACCCCGGGGTCGCGTTCGTCGAAGTCGAAGGCCACGGTCTCGGAGTCCCGATCGACGCCGAGAACCAGCTGGGTCAGGTCGTTGGAGCCGATCGAGAAGCCGTCGAACAGTTCGGCGAAGGCGTCGATGCGGATGACGTTGTTGGGGATCTCGCACATCACGTAGAGCTCGAGGCCATCGCGGCCACGGACGAGGCCGTGCCGGGCCATCGCCTCGACGACCCCCCTCGCCTCTTCGACGCGCCGGCAGAAGGGCACCATGACCTGCAGGTTGGTGAGACCCATATCGCGCCGCACGTGGACCAGGGCCTCGCATTCGAGCGCAAAGCCGTCGGCGTAGGCCGGGTGGGCGTAGCGCGACGCGCCCCGGAAGCCGAGCATCGGGTTCTCTTCCTTCGGCTCGAACGCCTCGCCGCCAAGCAGCCGCGCGTACTCGTTGGTCTTGAAGTCCGACAGGCGCACGATCACCGGCCGGGGATAGAAGGCCGCGGCAATCGTCCCGACACCTTCCGCCAGCTTGCGGACGAAATAGCCCCGGGGCGTCGCAAAGCCCTCGGCCAGGCGGTCGATGGCGGCCCGGTCGCGAGGCCTCGGGACGCGCTCCGGATGGGCGGCGGCCATGGGGTGCAGCCGGATCTGCTCGGAGATGATGAACTCCATCCGCGCCAGCCCGACTCCCGCGTTTGGAAGCATGGCGGTGCGGAAGGCGAGGTCCGGGTGGGCGAGATTGACCATAATCTTCGTGCGCGGCTGGACGAGCTTGGAGGCGTCCAGCCGATCCACCACGAAGGGGATCTCGCCCGCATAGACCCGCCCCGCCTCGCCCTCGGCGCAGGAAACGGTGACGAGTGCGCCGTCCGGCAAGGCCCTGGTCGCCTCGCCCGCGCCCACGACCGCCGGCACGCCCAGTTCGCGCGCCACGATGGCCGCGTGACAGGTGCGCCCGCCGCGGTCGGTGACGATGGCGGCGGCCTTCTTCAACACCGGCTCCCAGTCGGGGCTGGTGGCGGGCGCGACCAGCACCTCACCGGGCTGGAATAGCTCGAGGTCGGCTGGTCCGCGGATCAGCCGGACCGGGCCGGATGCGATCTTCTCGCCGACCGCCTTGCCGGAGACGAGCACGGAGCCGCTGCCCTGTAGCCGATAGGTTTCGAAAGTCGCCGCCCCTCGCCGGGAGGCCACCGTTTCCGGACGCGCCTGAAGGATGTAGAGCCGCCCGTCGTCGGCGTCCTTGGCCCACTCGATGTCCATAGGCATGGGCCGACCGGCGTGCTTCGAATAGTGGTCTTCGATGGCGATGGCGTCGCCGGCGAGCCACAGCACCTCCGCCTCGCTGATGCAGAACCGTTCGCGCTCGCGGCCGACGACCGGCTCTTCCTTCAACCGGAGCCCGTCGCGGCCCTTGGCGTAGACCAGACGCGTCTGCTTCGCCCCGAGCGACCGCCGCAGTATGGAGCGGTGACCGAGCCGATAGGTCGGCTTGTGCACATAGAATTCGTCCGGATCGACCTTGCCCTGGACGATGCTTTCGCCAAGCCCATAGGACGCGGTCACGAAGACCACGTCGCGAAAGCCGGACTCGGTGTCGAGCGTGAAGATGACGCCGCTGGCGCGCTCATCCGACCGGACCATCTTCATGACCCCGACCGACAGCGCGACCTTGAAATGGTCGAAGCCGTTGTGAGTGCGGTAGACGATGGCGCGGTCGGTGAAGACGGAAGCCAGACAATCGCGGCAGGCCTCGATCAGGTCGGCGTCGCCCGCGACATGCAGATAGCTCTCATGCTGGCCGGCGAAACTGGCCTGCGGCAGGTCTTCGGCCGTCGCCGAGCTGCGAACGGCGAGCCGCACCCCCTGGCCGTACTCGGCCTGGAGTTCGCGATAGGCCCGGATGATTTCCGCCGCCAGCGCTTCCCCGCCGGTGGCCTCGTAAACGATGCGGCGGGCCTGCGCGGCCCGCTCGGCCAGCGTCGCCACATCCGAGACATCGAGGTCATCGAGCAGCGCGTGCAGCCGCTCCCAGGCCCCCGCCTCGCCGAGCGCGTCCCGGTACGCCTGAGCCGAGACGGCGAACCCGTTCGGCACCGCGACGCCGGCGCCGGTCAGCGTGCTGTAGAGTTCGCCTAGCGAGGCGTTCTTGCCGCCAACCTCAGGGACGTCATCGAGGCCGATGTCGCGAAACCAGCGGATATAACCCTGAGTAGCCATGGCGCGCTCCATGCGAATTGCGCCAGTCTGGACCGAAGCCGGTATCCCGGCGTTGCGCTGGATCAACGCCCGCCGATAGCGTCGATGACCGCCTCGAGCTTGCGCGCCACGACGCCGGCCACCTCCTTAAGGGTGGGGTTGTCTATGGCTTGCATGGAGGCGAGCGGATCAATCGCCGCGACCTCGGTGCGGCCGGGCGACAGTTCCTGCACGATGACGTTGCACGGCAGCATGGTTCCGACCTTATCCTCCACCTGCAGCGCCCGGTGAGCCATCCCCGGATTGCAGGCGCCGAGGATCACATAGGGTCGGATATCCTCTCCGATCTTCGCCTTCATGGTTGCTTTCACGTCGATCTCGGTGAGGACGCCGAAGCCCTCCGCCGCGAGCGCAGCGCGCACGTCGCCCACTGTCTGCTCGAACGGTCGGTCCAACACGGTCGCGAAGTAGTAGGCCATCGGCGCCTCCTCAGACATTCAACCATTCGTATCGGAGCGCGGGTCCCTCCCTCGACGCCTTGATCCCGGTCAATTCGTCGGGGCGCGGTCTGGCCCATCAAGGCCTCATGGGTCCCTCGGCCACGATACCGGTCTTTCAAGCTCGCGGCCTGACCAAGGTCTACCGTTCGGGCGCCATGGAGGTTCGCGCGCTGCGCGGGCTGGATGCCGATCTGTTCGCCGGCGAATTCGCGGTCTTCCTCGGCCCCTCGGGCAGCGGCAAGTCGACCCTCTTCAACATCCTCGGCGGCTTGGACCGGGCCACAAGCGGTTCGGCGAAGTTCGAGGGGCTCGAGCTGACCGGGCTAAGCGACCATCAGCTGACCCTGTACCGCCGCCGCAACGTCGGCTTCGTCTTCCAGTTCTACAACCTCGTGCCGAGCCTCACCGCCCGCGAGAACGTGGCCCTGGTCACCGAGATCGCCGAGAAGCCGATGTCACCCGACGAGGCCCTGGAAATGGTCGGGCTTTCGAACCGCGGCCACCATTTTCCGGCCCAGCTGTCCGGCGGCGAACAGCAGCGGGTCGCCATCGCCCGCGCCATCGCCAAGCGGCCCGAGGTGCTGCTCTGCGACGAGCCCACCGGCGCGCTGGACCTCGCCACCGGCATTCGCGTGCTCGAGGCCCTGGCCTTTATCAACGAGACGCTCGGCGCGACCACCGCCGTCATCACGCACAACACGTCGATCCGCGAGATGGCGCACCGGGTGCTCTACTTCGGAGACGGCCGCGTCAGCCGGGTGGAGGTCAACGACCATCGCAAGTCGCCGCAGGAGCTGAGCTGGTGAGGTCACTCGACCTCAAGCTGGCGCGCGACATCCGCCGGTTGTGGGCGCAGGCGCTGGCCATCGCACTGGTCATGGCGTCTGGCGTGGCGACCCTCGTCATCGGCGACGGCGCCTACCGCTCGATCCATGAGACGCGCGCGGCCTACTACGACGCCGGCGGCTTTGCCGACGTCTTCGCCCAGGCGAGGCGCGCGCCCGAGGGGCTGGCCCGCCAGA
Source organism: uncultured Caulobacteraceae bacterium (assembly GCA_946482375.1). Next base: position 7,072 of record CAMLRH010000045.1, read on the forward strand.
TCGCTGATTTGCCAGGCGTCGCGGTCGCCGAGACTCGCATCGTCCAGGGCGCCCTGCTCGACCTCCCGGGCCTGCTGGAGCCCGCCTCGGCCATCCTCGTCTCGATCCCCGACGGCCGTCAGCCGCGCCTCAACCGGCTGACTCTTCGATCCGGCCGGCTGCCGGACCCCTCCCGTTCGTCGGAGGCCGTCATCAGCGAGGCCTTCGCGCAAGCCCACGGCTTTCGCGGCGGCGACCGCTTCGAGGTGATCATGAACGGCCGCAAGCGGACACTTCTGGTCACCGGCGTCGCGCTGTCGCCGGAGTACGTCTATGCGATGGGTCCCGGCGACCTGGTGCCCGACGACCGGCGTTTCGGCGTCGTATGGATGCCGCGCGAGACACTGGAGGTGGCCTTCGATCTCGACGGCGCCTTCAACAACGTGACGCTGAAGCTCTGGCCCGGCGCCAACGAGGCGGAGGTCATCCGGCGCATCGACGATCTGCTGGCGCCCTACGGCGGCACGGGGGCGTACGGCCGCAAGGACCACGCCTCGGACAGCTATCTCGACAACGAGCTGCACCAACTGGACGCCATGCGGCGGGTGCTGCCGCCGATCTTCCTCATCGTCTCGGCCTTCCTGATCAACATGACGCTGACGCGGCTGCTGGCGCTGGAGCGCGAGCAGATCGGGCTGTTCAAGGCGCTGGGGTACGGCAACACGGCTATCGGCTGGCACTACATGAAGCTGGCGCTGCTGATCTCCGCCGTCGGCATCGTCATCGGCCTGGCGGTCGGGCTGTGGCTGGGTCACGGCGTCACGCGGCTCTACACCGAGTTCTTCCATTTCCCCTTTCTGGTCTTCGTGCAGGATCCGCGCATGTACCTGTGGGCGGTGCTGACCGGCGCGGGCGCCGCGATGCTCGGCGCGGCGCGGGCGGTCTGGTCGATCACGCGCCTTGCGCCCGCGACCGCCATGGCTCCGGCCGCGCCGCCCAGCTTCTTCCACTCGCCGCTGGAGCGGCTGGTGGCGCCCTTGGCCCGCTCGCAGCTGATCATGATGGCGCTGCGGCGGCTGATCCGCTGGCCGGTCAGGTCGGGGTTGACGGCGCTCGGCCTGTCGTTGTCCGTCGCCTTGCTGGTGGGCTCGCTGTTCAGCCTAGACTCTCTGGAGGAGACCATCGACGTCACCTTCAACCGCGCCGATCGGCAGAACGCCACCATCGGCTTCATCGAGCCCCGCGCGCCCTCCGCCGTCGACGATGTGCGCCATTTGCCGGGCGTGCTGCGGGCCGAGCCCTATCGCGCGGCCCCGGTGCGGTTGCGCCACGGCGTGATCAGCCGCCGCACCGTCATCGTCGCCAAGGCGCCCGGCAGCGAGCTCAGCCGCGCGCTGGACGCTGACGCCGCGCCGGTCGACATCCCCGAGAGCGGCCTGGTGGTGAGCTCGAAGCTTGCCCGCGTCCTGGGCGTGAAGCCCGGCGACGTGATCGACGTCGAGGTGCTGGAGGGTGAGCGGCGGCTGACGCAGGTGCGGGTGGCGCAGGTCGTCGAGAGCTACCTCGGCCTTTCCACCTACATGCACCCGGACGCCCTGCGCCGGATGCTCGGCGAAGGCCCGCGGGTCTCCGGCGCCTACGTCCTCTACGACCCGGCGAGGGCGCGGGAGTTCTTCACCGCCGTGAAGGCGAGCCCCGCCATCGGCGCGCTGCAGCTACAGGGCCGCGCCCTGCAGCAGTTCCGCGACACCATGGCCCGCAACATCAACGTCATGATGGCCACCTACCTAGGCCTGGCCATGACGGTCGCGTTCGGCGTCATCTACAACAGCGCCCGCATCCAGCTGTCCGAGAGCGCGCGCGAACTGGCGAGCCTGCGCGTGCTCGGCTTCACGCCGGCTGAGACCTCGCGGGTGCTGCTCACCGAACTCGGCATCCTCGTGGCCCTTTCGATCCCGCTCGGCTGGCTGCTGGGCTACGGTCTGGCGGCGGCGATGGTGGAAGCCTTCGACAGCGAACTCTTCCGCATCCCGCTCATCGTCACGCTCAAGACCTACGGTCGCGCGGCGCTGGTCGTGCTAGGCGCGGCGGTGGTGTCGGCGCTAATTTTGCGCGAGCGTGTGGGGCGGCTCGACCTCGTCGCCGTCCTCAAGACCCGGGACTGACCATGAAGGCGCCCTCTCCCCGCATGCTGGTCCTGGTCGCGGTCGTCCTCGCCGGACTTGGCGCGCTCGTCTGGATGCTGCGAGCGCAGCCGGTGCCTGTCGAAGTCGCGCAAGTGACACACGGGCCGCTGGAGACCTGGATCGAGGAACAGGGCCGCACCCGTGTGCGCGAGGTCTACGTCGTCGCCGCGCCGCTCTCGGGCAAGACGGTGCGAGTGACGCTGCACGCCGGCGACCCCGTCAAGGCGGGCCAGGCCGTCGCCCTCATCCGCCCCGCCGATCCGCCGCTGATCGACGCCCGTTCCAGGCTGGAGCTCGAGGCCGCCGCACAGGCCGCGGACGCCGCGGTGCGGCTCGCGGAAGCCGAACTGAAGCGCGCCCAGGCCGAGGCGGACTACGCCGGCGCCGAATGGACTCGTGGCCAGACCCTGATCGAGCGCGGCGTCATTTCCCAGGCCGCCCTCGACCAGCGCCGCCTGGCCCGCGAGACGGCCAACGCGGCGGTCGCCGAGACCCGCGCCGCCGTCGCCGTCCGCCGCCGTGAGCGCGACAGCGCCCGCAGCCGCCTCGCGGAAGGTTTCGGCTCCGAGCGCAGTCCCGTCACCGTTCGGGCGCCGGTGAGCGGGAACATTCTTCGGGTGGAACTGGAGAGCGAACAGGTGGTCCAGGCCGGCCAGCCCATCCTCCAGATCGGCGATCCTCGCGACATCGACGTGATCGTCGAACTGCTCACCAGCGACGCGGTCAACGTCAAACCAGGCGCCGCCGCGCGCATCGAGGGATGGGGCGGCGGGACTCTGGAGGCTCGCGTCCGCCGCGTGGAGCCGGCGGGCTTCACCAAGGTCTCGGCGCTGGGCGTCGAGGAGCAGAGGGTGCTGACCTATCTGGACTTCGTCGATCCGACGAAGGCGGCGCCGCTGGGCCACGACTATCGGGTTCGGGCCAGGATCATCACTTCGACGACCCCGATGGCGGTGCGCGTTCCGGTCAGCGCCCTCTTCCGGCAAGGCGAGGACTGGGCGGTCTACCGGGTCCGCGGCAGCCGGCCCGAACGCGTGACGGTGAAGATCGGACCGCGCAACGAAGACATGGCGCAGGTGTTGAGCGGTCTCGCGGCCGGAGACGCCATCGTCCTCTATCCGGGCGACCGGCTGGCGGACGGCGCGCGGGTGAAAAGGGTCGGCGACTGATTTCGATCAACGGCGCGGCGGCCTCTGCGGCGCAGTCTTGCGGCAAAGGAGACGCCGCATGCCACTCGTCGACCTTCTGCTGCATATCGAGAGCTATCCCGATCCCACGCCGGACGAAGCCATCGACCGGGCTGTCGGCTTTGCCGCGACCATCGGCGCAAAGCTCTCGGCGATCGCCACCCACGTCGATATTCGAACCCCCAGAAGCAAGCTGGCGGACTGTGTCGTCGGCCTGAGCCGCATGGCCGAGACGGCCGAAGCCGAGAGCTTGGCCACGTCCCGGCAAAAGCTCGAACACTTCAAGGCGATGGCGACTGATGCCGGCGTGCTGGGCGAGCCCCTGTTGGAGCGTGTCGACCTGTTCGAGGGTGGAGAGTGTGTCACCCGCCATGCCCGCACGCGTGACCTTTGCCTTGTGGCGCTCACCGCGCCGCCTTCCGCGGAAGGCTCGGTGGCCGAGGCCGTGATCTTCGGCTCCGGTCGCCCCGCGCTGGTGTTCGAGCCCTCCGCCGGCCTCAGCGGCGGGGATCTTCGGCGCATTGTGGTCGCTTGGGATGGCAGTCGCTGCGCGGCGCGCGCCGTGGCCGACGCCCTGCCCCTGCTGACCCAGGCGGCCGAGGTGTGGGTTCTCGCCGTGCTCAACGAGAAGACCGGGCTTGGCGCCGGACGCACAGCGGACCTGGTCCGGCATCTCGCCGCTCATGGCGTTCACGCGGTCGCCGACGAAATCGACGCGGGCGGCCGAAGCATCGGCGAGGTTCTGGACAGCTACCTCGATCGCAAGGACGCCGACCTGCTGGTGATGGGCGCCTACGGTCACTCGCGCCTGCGGGAATTCATCCTCGGCGGGGCCACCGAGCACATGCTCCGCGAGCCGAAGGTCCCGCTGCTGCTGGCGCACTGATGGGGACGGACCTTCGCCTTGGCCTGAGCGCGGAGGAAGCGGCCGCGCGGCTGCTGGCCGCCGGCCCCAACGAACTGCCGCATGGCAAGAGGCGGACGCTCGGCCACATCTTCATGGAGACGATGCGCGAGCCGATGTTCCTGCTGCTCATCGGCGCGGCGATTCTCTATCTGGTGCTCGGCGACCTGGCTGAAGGCCTGTTCCTTGTCGCCGGCGCCTTCGCCGCCGTCGGCCTGGTCATCGTTCAGGAAGCACGCAGTGAGCGCGCCCTTCGGGCTCTGCGCGAAATCGGCCAGCCGCAGGCCCGGGTTATCCGCGACGGCGCCGAGCAACGGATCGCGGCCCGGTCCCTGGCGCCGGGCGACATCCTCCTGATCGGCGAAGGTGAGCGAGCGCCGGCGGATGGATTGCTGCGCGCCGGCGAAGTGCTCAGCGTCGACGAGTCCGCCCTGACCGGCGAGTCCGCGCCCGTGACAAAACGGCCGGATGGGGGCGTTTCCTGGAGCGACGCGGTCCAGCCGGGCGCGGAGACGAGCCCCTTCCTGTTCGCCGGGACCCTCATTGTCCGCGGCCAGGGCGTCGCGGAGGTAACGCGGACGGGCGCAACGTCCTCGCTGGGCCGTATCGGTCAAGCGCTGGCGGGCATCGAACAGCAGCCGACGCCGCTGCAGCGGACGGCGGGCAGGCTGGTGGCCCTGCTTGGCCTCTTCGCGCTGGTCTTTTGCCTCCTCGTGACGGTGGCCTATGGCTTGATCGGCAATGACTGGGTCGCCGGGGCGCTGGCCGGCGTCACCGTCGCCATCGCGCTGATCCCGGAAGAGTTTCCGATGGTGCTGGCGGTCTTCATGGCGCTCGGCGCCTGGCGGCTGGCCACGCATCAGGTCCTGGTCCGCCGGAACGCCGTAATCGAAACGCTGGGCGGCGCCACGGTGCTTTGTGTCGACAAGACCGGGACCCTGACCGAGAACCGGATGCAGGTCGCGCGCATCTGGGCCGACGGCGCCGACAAGGCCGTGGGTGAGGGGCTGACGAACGGCAAGG
>CAMLRH010000046.1 GCA_946482375.1 uncultured Caulobacteraceae bacterium
CGATCTACGGCGCGCCGGGGTCGGCGGCGCGGCTGGCGCTGATCCTGCTGTTCGCTGCCGCCGTGCTGCTGTGGCTCGAGCGGCTCAACCGCAAAGGCGAGAGCTACGGCGCCTCCAGCGCCCGCTGGCGGACCCTGACCGAGGTTCCGCTTGTCGGCCCAAGTCGCTGGTTGGCAACGGCTTTCTGCACGTCGCTTCTGACGCTCGCCTTGCTGCTGCCGGCGGGCTGGCTGGCCTTCAAGGCGCTGACCTACACGCCCGAGTTCGACCGCATCCTACGCGCGGCGGCCGTGTCGCTGGGCCTCGGCGCAGCGGGCGCGATCGTCACCGTCACCCTCGCCGCGCTGATCGCGTTCGGAGCGCGAGGCCAGAAGCTCGCGCAACGCATCGTCAGCCTCGGCTACGCCACCCCCGGAGCGGTGATGGCGGTCGGCCTGCTAGCGCCCGCCGCCCTACTCTGGGGCAGCGGCATCGGCACGGGCGTGGTCATGGGTCTGGCTCTCCTCGTCTTCGCCTACGCCGCCCGGCTGATGGCGGCGGCGCTGGAGCCCATCGACGCCGGGCTGGCCCGCGTCACGCCGTCGATGGACCGGGCGGCGCGAACGCTCGGCGAGGACGAGACCGGCGCAGTCCGCCGGGTCCATATCCCGCTGGCTAGAGGCGCGCTGTGGACGGCCGCCCTGCTGGTCTTCGTCGACGTGATGAAGGAGCTGCCGGCGACCCTGATCCTGCGCCCCTTCAACTTCGACACCCTCGCCGTGCTGGCCGACCGCTACGCCGCCGACGAGCGTCTTTCGGAAGCCGCCTGGCCCGCATTGCTGATCGTGCTCGCCGCCGCGCCCGCCGTCGTCTTCCTGTCGCGCAAGGTCGCCAAATCCCGGCCAGGAGCCCAGCCATGATCGAGGTGAAGGGCGCGCGCCGCCTCTACGGGAAGAAGGCGGCGGTCGACGGCGCAAACCTGACGGTGGAGGCCGGACGCCTGACCTGCCTGCTTGGCCCGTCGGGCTGCGGCAAGTCCACGCTGCTGCGCCTGATCGCCGGCCTCGAACCGCTCGACGGTGGCGAGATCAGCGCCGAGGGGCAGGCGCTGTCCGGCCCGCATATCCATATCGCGCCGGAAGAGCGGAAGATCGGCTTCGTCTTCCAGGACTACGCCCTCTTTCCCCACCTGACCGTCGAGCAGAACGTGGCCTTTGGGCTGCCCCGTCTTCCCCGCGACCAGCGTCACGCCCGCGCGCTCGCCGAGCTGGAGCGGGTGCGCCTGGCCGACCGCGCCGGAGCGTGGCCGCAAGCCCTGTCCGGCGGCGAACAGCAACGCGTGGCGCTGGCGCGAGCGCTGGCCCGCAACCCCCGCGCCATCCTTCTCGACGAGCCGTTCTCGGGCCTCGACGGACGGCTGAAGGCGGAGGTGCGCGACGCAGCGCTGGAGGCCCTGCGCGATGCGTGCGCGGCCACCCTCATCGTAACCCACGACGCCGAAGAGGCGCTGATGATGGCCGACGATCTCGCCCTCATGCGCGACGGTCGCATCCTGCAGACCGGCGCCCCGCGCGACTGCTACCTGAACCCCGTCTCAATGGCCGCCGCGCGGCTGCTCGGCGAGGCGAACGAGCTGCCGGTCACGCGGGTCGAGAACGGTTCGGTCCACACGGCGTTCGGCGACGTTGCGGGCGCGGGCCGTGTGGTGATGGCGCGGCCGGAGGCGCTGGTGCTCGGCGGCGACGGCGCCCGCGCCAAGGTGACGGCCGCACGGTTCGCGGGCGGGTTCGTGATGCTGACCCTGTTCGCCGATCAGGAGACCGCGCTGGCCCGCGTGCCGGTGGCCTCGGCCCCCAAGGTCGGAGACGAGGTCCACGTGAAGCTGGACCCCGCCTTCTGCGCCGTCTTCAGCGACTGATCCGGGCCTTGGCGATCTCGTCGGCGACCTCGTTGGTCGGCCGCTTCTCGCCCGCAGACTGGTCGAGCACCTCGCCCAGCGTCTCCACCAGCCGCGACAGCTTCGTCTCGACCCATCCGGCGTTGTAAGCGGTGTCCCGCTCCAGCGCCCTGATCTCGGCGGCGACGTTGATGATGCCGCCGCCGTTGATGACGTAATCGGGCGCATAGAGCATGCCGCGTTCGTAGAGCGCGCGGCCGATCTCGGGCGTGGCCAGCTGGTTGTTGGCGCCGCCCGCCACCACACGGCCCTTCAGGCGCGGCAGGGTCTCGGCGCTCACCGCGCCGCCGAGCGCGCATGGGGCGAATACCTGGGCCTCGACGTCGAAGATGGCGTCCGGCGACACGATGGTTGCGCCGGTCCGCGTCGAGACCTCGTCCAGCGCCTGCTGGTTCACGTCGGCGATGTAGAGCTTCGCGCCCGCCGCATGCAGCTTGTCCGCCAGGTAGGCGCCGACGTGGCCGACCCCCTGGATCGCTACCGTCACGCCCTGGAGGTCGCGGCCGTAGGCGCGCTCGACGCACAGCCGAATGCCGCGAAAGACGCCCTCGGCGGTCACCGGGCTCGGGTCGCCCGACGCGGCGGCGTGGCCTTCGAGGCCGGCGACGTACTTCGTGTGCTTGCGGGCGTGCGTGAGGTCGGCGGGCGAAACGCCGACGTCCTCGGCTGTCCAATAACGGCCGCCGACGCGCTCCACCGCCTTGCCGAAGGCCTCGAACAGCTCCGGCGTCTTGTCCTTGCGGCTGTCGCCGATGATCACCGCCTTGCCGCCGCCAAGCTCCAGGTCGGCCATGGCGTTCTTGAAGCTCATCGCCCGCGACAGCTTCAGCGCGTCGGTCAGCGCCGCTTCCGAGTTCGGATAGGGCCACATGCGGCAGCCGCCCGCCGCTGGTCCGCGCGCGGTGGAGTGAACAGCGATGATGCAGCGGAGGCCGGACTTTTCGTCGGAGAAGGCGTGGACGCCTTCGTGGTTCTCAAAAGCGGGGGAATCGAAAAGGGTCATGCCGCCGATATGCAGGTTTGGGGGAAGGACGTGCGCGCGGCTTTACGCTCCGTGGCACGGCCTCACAACCCAGAAACGCGGGTCGCGCGGTTTAGCGCCCGCGGGATCGGCGGCGCCTTGGACGGCAGTGGTCGCGACGGGTTGCGAATGAAGGACGCGACGTCGTGCCAGACGTTCGCCGCCTGCTTGTCCCGCAGCAGCAGATGCCAGCCCTGGGGATAGAGGGCGGTCTGGTGCGGACCGCCCAGCCGCGCCGCCGCCTCGATGCTTGGCTCCGGCGGGATGATCTGGTCGTTGGCGCCATAGAGATAGGCCGTCGGACCCCGCAGCCGCCCGGTCGAGGCCCAGGCCCGCTCCATCAGCTGAACGAGGCCGTAGACGGCGTCGGTCCGCGCGCCCCAGATCATCAGCGGGTCCCGGCCCATGCGGATCAGTTCCTCCATGTTGTCCGAGGCGCGGATGTTGCGGGTGATCCACTCCGGCGGTTTGAGCACCCGGTTGCCGATGACGTGGGCGGTGAACCACAGCGCCGTGCGCTGCGGCAGCGGCTGGCTCGACCAACCCCACACTGCTGGCGCCAATAGCACCAGCCGGTCGGCGTTGGGCGGGCGGTCGGAGGCGAATGCGGCGATGGCCACCGCTCCGCCCATGCTCTCCCCCACGACGGCTACCGGCAGGCCGGGATGACGCGCGCGGGCGACCTCGACGGCCGTGCGCAGGTCCTCAATCATCAGATCCTCGCCGCCCCACACACCCCGGTGCGGCGAGCGGCCGAAGCCGCGCTGGTCGTAGGCGTAGGTCGTGATCCCCTGCGCCGCCCACCAGGGCCCCGCCATGTGGAAGGCGTTGGCGTAGTCGTTCATGCCGTGCAGGCCGACGATCACCGCCCACGGCTCGTCGCCCTGCCAGCTGGTCAGGCCAAGCCGCGTGCCGTCGAAGCTGACGAAGCGGTCGCGGGTAAAACGGGGCCCCGAGAAGCCGTCGAGCGGCGTTCCCGCCTGCTGCACGGTCGGCGCGCAGGCGGCCAGCAGGCTGCTGAGGAGGAAGGACCGCCTGATAACTCCCTTCCCCCTCGAGGGGGGAAGGGTCGGGGATGGGGGTGTGCTCACAACGGGTGAAACGTACGAACGCGAGGCTCGGCGCCAACTACGCCTTTCGCCTCAGCTCAGCGGCTACACCCCACCCCTGCCCCTCCCCTCGAGGGGAGGGGTTATCTGCTGAGAATCCGCGCCTCCAGCGCCAGCGGCATGGCGAACGAGGGCCGCGCCAGGATGGCGTCGACGAAGGCGGCCGTCTTCGGCCAGCGGCTGTAGTCGAAGTCCAGGTGACGCAGGTTGGAGAACGGGCTGGCGACGGCGATGTCGGCGAGCGTCAAGCTGTCGCCGACAAGGAAGCCGCCCTCCTCCGGCGCGACGCTCTCCAGATAGTCGAGCACCGGCGGCAGGGTCTCCTTCTCGGCCTTGTCTGCCGCAGCCATGTCGCCCTCGCGGCCCATGAACTTCGGCGCCACGATGCGGTTGAAGAACATCGGCCCGGCGGCGGCGACGATGATGGTGTCGGCGTATTCCTCGTACCAGACGGTCCGCGCCCGCGCCTTGGCCTCGGAGGGGATCATGGCAGGCTCGGGCTTGATCCCCTCGAAGTAGTGCACGATCGCCGAGGAGTCGGAGATGGTGAAGTCACCGTCCCGCAGCGCGGGGATTTTCCGGAACGGGCTGCAAGCCACGAAGTCCGGGTCGGGCTGGCCCGGCGGCGAAAACTTCGGCTGAATCTCGATGCCCTTCTCGGCGGCGACCGCGTGGACCTTGCGCACGAAAGGTGACAGGGGCGCGCCCCATATGACGATGCTCATGACATTTCTCCCTCTGTGGGGAGGCGCATCCGCCAGACCCCTTTGAACGTGTCCGGATCGGCCGGCTTGTTGTGGCGCAGGATGACGATGCGACCGGCCCTCGCGAGCCCCACGGCGGAGGCGCGCACCTGCGGCAGCAGCCGCTGCCAGCGCTCGGGTTGCAGCGTCTTGGCGATGTCGGCCGGGTCGATGCTCTTGCCGGCGGGCGCGGCTTCGAGGGCCTGGAAGATGGCGTCTTCGATTGGGGAGGTCATGAGCAAGTTGCGATAGCGAACGGTCGCCGGAACCGTATATGTGAGGCTCCCCCAAGTTGAAATGGAAAGTGCGATGGACGGCGGCAATGAGGTGATGAGCGGCCCAAGGCTCATCGCCGACGGCGAATGGGCGGGCTGGTACTTCTGGGGCGACGGCGACCCGTTCGAGGCGCAGTCCGGACCCTTCTATTTCAAGCCCGACGAGCAGGGCCGCATCCGCTGCGCCTTCCGCGCCGAGGCCAAGCACATGAACGGCGGCGGCTTCATGCACGGCGGCTGCATGATGACCTTCGCCGACTACGCCCTCTTCGCCATCGCCTGGGAGGAGCTGAAGGAGAGCTACGCCGTCACGGTCAGCTTCAATTCGGAGTTCGTCTCGGCGGGCAAGGTCGGCGATCTGGTCGAGGCGACGGGCGAGGTCGTCCGTGCCGGCGGCTCGCTGATCTTCGTGCGTGGCGAACTTTCGGTCGGCGGGCGGGTGTTGATGCCGTTTTCGGGCGTCATCAAGAAGGTGCAGAAGCGGCCGTGAACCTGTCGGTCCTCGACCTGTCGCCGGTCAGCGCGGGCGCCACCCCGGCGCAGGCGATCCGCGACTCCATCGAGGTGGCCAAGGCCGCCGAGCGGCTGGGCTACAATCGCTTCTGGCTGGCCGAGCACCACTCGATGACGGCGCTGGCCGGGACGGCGCCGGAAATCCTGATTGCCGCGATCAGCCAGCAGACCAGCCGCATCCGGCTGGGTTCGGGCGGTGTGATGCTGCCGAACTACTCGCCGCTGAAGGTGGCCGAGGTGTTCATGGCGCTGGAAGCGCTGGCGCCCGGCCGTATCGACCTGGGCGTCGGGCGGGCTCTCGGGGCGGATATGCGGACCGGCGCGGCGCTGCGGGCATCGGGGCCCGAGGCCTTTCCGCAGTACTTCGCCCTGCTCAACGCCTGGCTGCTCGACGCGGCCGGCAAGGAACCATTCCCCGATCATCACCCGGCCAAGGGCATTCGCGCCCAACCGCAAGGGACGGGCCATCCCGACCTGTTCCTGCTGATTAGCTCAGTCGACAGCGCCCGTTTTGCCGGTCAGGCGGGCGTGGGGATGGTGTTCTCCGAGTTCATCGCGCGAACCGACGCCGGACCCGCGGTGCGCGCCTACAAGGAGGCCTTCGAGCCCTCGCCGTTCCGGACGGAGCCATTCGCGGGGGTTGGCCTCATCGCGCTTGCGGCGGACACGGCCGAGGAGGCGGATCGCCTCGACGCGGTGCGCCGGGCCGCGATGTTGGCCTTCCTGCAAGGCCAGGAGGGCCCCACACCGACCATAGAGGAAGCCCTTGCCCGTCTGGCTCCCATGGAAGACGACCCCGCCCTTCGCGCCATCGTCGGCCGCGCCATCACCGGCGACGGCGCCATGGTGCGCGCCGAACTGGCCGACAAGCTCGCCAACACCGGCGCCGACGAGGTGTTCGTCATGGCCACGGGACCGACGCTGGAGACGCGGATCCGGTCGCTGGAGCTCTTCCCGCCCTGCCCCCTGGTGGGGGTACGGGCGGGGGTGGGGGGTGGAAGAGGTTCCGGATAGCGCTCTGAAGCCGTGAAAGCCGAGAGGGCGCCACCCCCATCCCAAACCCTTCCCCCATCCAGGGGGAAGGGCTTTACGTCCCCGCCTTCGCCGCGTCGCGACTCATCATCCCGTCGTACCAGCGGCGGACGTTGGCGAACTCCTCCGGCACGCTGAACTTCGCCATGCGCGAGAAGTCGATGGCGGTGGCGGCAAGAATGTCAGCCATGGTGATGCGGTCGGCGGCGATGAACTCGCTCTCCGCCAACCGCCGCTCGAAGACCTTCAGTGCGCGCTCGGCGCCACGGCGGTTGCTCTCCGCAATCTCAGGGATCTGCTTCTCCAGCGCCGCGAGCGCCGGGTGCGAGTGGCGCACGGTCAGCATCAGCGGCGTCGCCAGCAGCATCTCGACCCGCCGCGTCCACATCTCGATGACCGCCGTCTCCTTCGGATCGCGGCCGAACATGTTGGGCTCGGGGTAGAGGCTTTCGAGGTAGCGGCAGATGGCGACGCTCTCGGTGATGGTCGTGCCGTCGTCCATCTCCAGCGCCGGCACGTTGGGCAGGCCCGCCTTGGCCCGATAGTCCGGCTGGCGGTGCTGGCCCTCGAAGACGTTGAGGTTGATGACCTCGATGTCCTCGATCCCCTTCTCGGCCATGAACCAGCGCACCCGGCGCGGGTTGGGGGCGCGGTAGCTGTCGTAGAGCTTCATCGTTCGGCCAACTCCTGCAATAGGTCAGCGCGACCGTAGACCTTCTCCAGCGCCTCGGTAATGGCTGCGGTCGAAACCACCACCGTCCGGTTCAGCAGCGGGTCGTAGCCGTAGGCGCCGCCGAGCGAATGGATGTTGCCGTCGAAGGCCGTGCCGATCACCTCGCCCTTCGCGTCGACCACCGGCGAGCCGGAAGCGCCGCCGATGACGTCGTTGGTGGTGACGTAGTTGAACACCGTCGCCGGGTTCAGCCTGCCTTGGGCGGTGATCCAGCTGGGCGCCAGCGCATAAGGCTCGACGCCGGTTGCGCGGCCGTAAAGTTCGCCGAACGTTGTGAAGGGCTTTACGGGCGGTCCGCGCCATGTCCAGCCCTCGACCTTTCCAAACGACAGGCGCGGCGAAAAGGTGGCGTCGGGATAGACGCTGTCGCCCAGCACGGCGAAGCGGGCGCGGGCGATCCGCTCGGCGGCGGCCACCGTGGGATCGTTGATCTCGCGCCGCCACAGCTCCCGCTCGCCGCGCGCGAAGCTGTCGGTCGCCAGCACGAAGCGGATCAACGGATCGTCGGAAGCCTCGATGGCGGCGAGCCCACCGTCCCACAGGCGCAGGCGCTCGGCGGGGTCGGCGAGCTTCGTGTGCTCGACAAGCCTGCGGGACAGTCCCTCGGGGCTTTCCCTGCCAAGGAGCGCCTGCACCGACGGGGAAGACGGGCCCAGCTGCTCGCGGGTCTTCAGCAGCCAGTGTTCCAACGCCATCTGCTCGATGGCAGGCTCGACCGTCCGCTCGGCCAGCAGCTTGCCGCGCTCCACCACCAGACGGCTGTCGACGAACTCGGGCAGGCGCTCGCCTGATGGCCTGGCGCGCTCTTGGGCGCCGCGGACCAGCGTGCGGGCATAGGCGAACAGCCGGGAGTTGGCGGTGGGTTCGGTCTCCAACTGGCGCCATGCCGGATAGCGTTCGGCATAGGCCGCCTGAACCTTCTCGAGGTCCGCCCACGGATCGCCGACCTCGGCGGTCAGTTTCGGATCGGCGGCCACTTTGGCTCGAAGGTCCGCCTCCTCCGTCCGCTTGGCATCCATGAAGCGGGCGTCGCCGAGCGCCAGTCTGCGGCCTTCATGGACCTTGTAGGCGTTCTCCAGCAGATAGATCGCATGCTGCGCCTGGCGAGCCTGCTCCACGCCGCCGCCAGCGAACTGCAGCAGACGGTCCCGCATCTCGGCGCGCTGGAATTGGTCGATCGGCAGGACGACGTCGCGCAGGGTTTCCAGCTGCGAGACCGTCAGCAGCCGCTCGGTGCTTCCCGGATTGCCAACCAGGAACACCGGCTCCCCTTCGAGCGGCGCGCGAGCCGCCAGAACCAGATGATCCGGTGTCGTGGCGGGCTTGCCCTTGTCGTAAAGACGCAGGAACGCGGCATCGAACGAATGGCGCGGGAAGCTGAAGTTGTCCGGATCGCCGCCGAAGAAGGTCGCCGTGAACTCGGGCGCGAACACCAGACGGACATCGTCATATCGCCGGTAGCGATAGACCTTGTACTGCCCGCCCCGGAAGAAGCTGATGCCGTAGCAGCGATAGCCTGCCCTTCCGGCGCAGGCATCCTTCTCCGCCGCCGCCAGCACCTTGGGCCGATCGGCGATGAGCGCGGCTTTCACACGCCTGGTGACGTCGGTGATTTCGGTCAGCACCTCGGCGGCCATGCCGGGACAGGCGCGTTCCTCGCCTCGGGCATCCGTGCGGAAGCCGTCCTTCATGTGGTCGTGCGAGGCGTCGGACAGCGCCCGCGCGCACTCCAGCACGCAGTGGTTATTGGTCAGCGCCAGCCCCTCGTCCGAAACCAGAGAAGCCGAACAGCCGGTGGTCAGCTTCACGCCGGCGGCCCGCAGGCGCTGGATGAAGGGCTTGTCCAACGTAACGCCGGTGGCCTCACGAACAGCCTCCACGGGCACGGCGTCCAGAGGCCAGAAGCCCTCGGCGGCGAAGGCCGGGGCGGCCGCCAGCGAGGCTACGGCGGCGAGTACGCGCAAACCATTCATGCGTTCGGCTTAGCCCGGCCACGCAACCGCCGCTAGCGACGCCTTGACGCTCCTTCTTTCGCGCCGCAAAAGGCGCGCCGACGCGAAACGGGCCCTAGCCAGGGCTGAATGGGGAGAACGGACATGGCGGACATCCGCTTTGACGGCAAAGTGGCCATCGTGACCGGCGCGGGCGGGGGCCTGGGCAAGCAGCATGCGCTGGAACTGGCGCGGCGCGGCGCGAAGGTCGTGGTCAACGACCTGGGCGGCTCGATGGACGGTTCGGGCGGTTCGTCCGACGCGGCCAACGCGGTCGTCGAAGAGATCAAGGCCATGGGCGGCGAGGCCATCTCCAACGGCTCGTCGGTGACCGACGACGCCGGTGTCGCGCGGATGGTTCAGGACACGATGGACAAGTGGGGCCGCATCGACGTCCTCATCGCCAACGCCGGCATCCTGCGCGACAAGTCCTTCTCCAAGATGGACATCGCCGACTTCGAGCTGGTCCTCAACGTCCACCTGATGGGCACGGTGAAGCCCGCCAAGGCCGTCTGGGAGATCATGCGCGAGCAGAACTACGGCCGCATCGTGGTGACGACCTCCTCGTCGGGCATGTACGGCAACTTCGGCCAGTCGAACTACGGCGCGGCCAAGATGGGCATCCTGGGCTTCATGCAGACCATCAAGCTCGAGGGCCAGAAGAACAACGTCCACATCAACGCCATCAGCCCGGTCGCGGCCACCCGCATGACCGAAAACCTGATGCCGCCGGCCATGCTGGAGAAGCTGAAGCCCGAGTACGTGACGCCGGGCGTCGTCTTCCTGGCCTCGGAAGAAGCCCCGACGGGCGCCATCCTGACTGCCGGCGCCGGCGTCTTCGCCATGACGCGCCTGTTCGAAACCGAGGGCGTCTACCTCGGCGAGGGCGGCCTCTCGGTCGAGGAAGTCCGCGACAACTGGGACAAGATTTCCGACCAGGCGGGCCAGCAGCCCTACTTCGCCGGCTCCGAGCAGGGCCAGAAGTTCTTCAGGAAGATGATGGGCGGCTAAGCAGGTGCTCCCCCTCAGGGGGAGCTGTCGCGAAGCGACTGAGGGGGCAACGCAGCAAGCCCCCTTCCCCGGCTTCGCCGGTACTTCCCCCGAAGGGGGAAGATCACATCAACGCCTTTGCGGCGGCCCGGAACGCTTCGGCGGCCGGGCCGCCTTCGTTTTGGGCGGTCAGCGGGCGGCCGTGGTCGCCACCTTCGCGCACGGCCATGTCGATGGGGATTTCGGCGAGCAACGGCACGCCGAGACGTTCCGCCTCCGAAGCGCCGCCGCCCTTCCCGAAGATCGGAATTGGCTGCCCCGTCGCCGGGTCCGGGAAGTAGGCCATGTTCTCAATGACGCCGAGGATCGGCGTCGCCGTCTTGGCGAACATCGAGGCGGCCCGGCGGACGTCGACCAGCGCGATTTCGGACGGCGTGGTGACCAGCACTACGCCATCGACCGCGAGCTTCTGAACCAACGTCAGGTGAATGTCGCCGGTGCCGGGCGGCAGGTCGACGACGAGGATGTCGAGCGGCTCGGCCTCGCTGCCCCAGGCGACGTCATTGGCCATCTGACGAACCGCGGACGAGGCCATCGGCCCGCGCCAGATCATCGGTGCGCCCTCGTCCACCAGGAAGCCGATGGACATGACCTTCACGCCAAAACCCGCCAGCGGCTGAAGCTTGCCGTCGGCGAACACTGGCTCGCCGTCGACGCCCAGCATGGTCGGGGCGGACGGCCCATAGACGTCGGCGTCGAGCAGGCCGACCTTCAAGCCCATCTGGGCGAAGGCGCAGGCTAGGTTCACCGCGATCGTGGACTTGCCGACGCCGCCCTTGCCGCTGGCCACGGCCAGCACGCGCTTCACATGCTCGGGCCGTGTCGCGCCGACGGGCGGCTGCGGCTGGGCCTGCGGATCAGCGGCGAGCTTGGCGCCCTTGCGAACCCGCGTCGTGGCGGCGTCCTCCAGCGCGGTGGTCAGGACTACCTGCGCCTTCGTGATTCCAGGCAGACCCGCCAGCACCTTCTCCGCCGCCTCGCGCACCGGGCCGTAGGCGCCGGCCGCGGAGGCCGGAACCTCGAGCATGAAGCCGGCCTTGCCGTCGCGGACGACCAGGCCCTGCACCAGCCCGGCCGAGGCCAGCCCGCGCCCGGTTCGAGGGTCGGTCACCGCGTCCAGCGCCTTGAGGGCGGCGTCGCGATCGGCGGGTGTGGCGGGGTCCATGTCCGGTTCGGCTTGCTTTGGCTGCGCGGGCGTCTCATATCCGGCTGACTGCGCCGCTTTACAAGCCTTGCCGCGGCCGCGCCGAACAGGATGACGACGCGACCACATGCCCTGGAACGACAACGCCAACCCCGGCCCGTGGGGCTCGCCGCCTCCGCCTGAGAACAAGGGGACCGGCCCACGCGGCCCCAAACGTCCCTCCGGCCCGCCGCCGCGCGGGCCCAATGGTCCGGGCTTCGGCGAGTACCAACAGCGCTTCACCGAGCGCTTCAATCAGTGGTTCCGCGGCCCGGACGGCCGCCCCCGCACCTCGGCTATCGCGATGCTGGGCGGGGCGGTGGTCGGCCTGTGGCTGATGAGCGGCTTCTACATCGTGCAGCCGAACGAACAGGCGGTGGTCTCGACCTTTGGCGCCTTCACCCGCACGGCGGGCCCCGGCCTGCGCTACCACGTCCCCACTCCGATCGAGCGGGTGGTGAAGGTGCCGGTCACGACCTTGCAGCGCACCGATATCGGCGGCGTTCCCGGCGCCCAGGCCCCCGACGAGAGCCTGATGCTGACCGGCGACGAGAATATCGTCGATCTGAGCTTCTCGGTGACCTGGCGGGTGGCCGACGCCCCCAACTACGTCTTCAACATCAAGGACCCCGAGGGCACGGTGAAGGCGGT
>CAMLRH010000047.1 GCA_946482375.1 uncultured Caulobacteraceae bacterium
CGCGTTTTGCCGTCGCGCAGGTGGTGGTCGATCCAGAGTTTCGCCGCCAGTCGCTGTCGCGCAGGACATTTGGCCAGCTCCTCACGGTTCTGGAGGCATGGTCGGCGGACCATCCCGAGGAAAAGCTCATGGGCATAGCGGCGGTGATCGAGGCCAAGGAATACATCGAAAAGCAGCGCGAACCGGTCTGGCCTGACTGGGGTCTTAACCTCGGCCTCGTGGGCTACACGCTGAAGAACCAGCAGATTCGCGTCGCCTGGTTCCGCCACGCCCGAGTGTAATCTGCGGTTCACCTCGGAGGAGTCGCGTCGCCGGGCCGCTGAAGCGGAAGCCCGACGTCAGCGGCTGGCTGCGTACCAACAGCGCGAAGAGCGTCGGCAGAAGTTCACCGATCTGGTCGCGGCGAAGCTAGACGAGCGGGCAAAGGTGTCAGCTGTATTCTCGCACCTGACGAGCGTCGGCGAGGCAATCGCGCCGCCTAGCATGGGAGATTGGCTGCGTCGGCGGATCGCCCAGATTGACGCGCTCTTGAGCCCCGAGTTTTTGGAGCTTTCCGCAAGGAGCGCAAAGCTCGACTTCGACGAAGGCACGGCGGCGGCCAGGGCGGCGAAGGAGCCAAGCTGGTACTATCCGCGCGGCGTTACCCTGGAGCTTTGGTCGATCGACGAGGCGTCCGATGAAGCGACATCGCTGACGTCATTGGAGTGGGGGCAGGCGACTGGATTGGTCCCTTCTGCAACTGAAAGCGCGCCGGAAGAACCGTGAGTTTGTTCTGATCGGCTACGGCGCGCCTTCATCTCGTCAGCGAAATCTTCCTCAGCCATCATGCGCCCGAGCGCCCTGGCGAGCCCCAGCAGCGCTTCTTTTCCTCGTTCGACTTCCTCCTCAGTCGGAGGCTCGATTACCTCCATGCCGACGTCGGGATGAAGCATCACACGGGCCATTTCACCCTCCAATGAATATGCACTTGATGTGCAAGTGTCAGATTCGGGTAAAGCGCCTTAGGCGCGAAAACCGCCGTTTCTGGACCGACTGGACTTTTCGCGGCGTTCGAGCGTGTGTGTGATCCGGCCCCTCCCTGCGGGGCTCGTCTCAGTGAGGGCGCTCCGCCCAGTCACAAGGGACGCGATCATGACGAAACTTCTTCACATTCACTACGAGTTGCTCGAACTGGCGGCCGCCGCCGAGAAGGGCCCAAGGCTCCCGGCGCCTGAGAGCATCGGCCCGGCCGTCGATTTGCTCATCCAGCGCGGGCTCCTCCTGGCCGACGACGAAGGGCGTATCGCGATCACCGACGCCGGCCATGCGGCGCTTCTCGCGCCAGAGAAGCCGGACCCGATTGCAACGCACGATGACGGCGCCGTGGCCGTACCGCCGCAGGAGCTGTGTTCGGAGGAAAGCCCATCGGCAGATAGCGCCTAGCCTGGTTCTACCTTGGGCTTTGCTCGCCCGAGGGAGAGCCGAGCGCACGCCGGCGTGTTCGGGACGAGCGGCGTTCGACCCCACGCCCGAGACCGCCGAGATATTCGACAGTCGTCCGCCGTTGGACCGCAGCTGACTCGTTGCTGCCGTTCGGACCGACCGCTTCCGGCCTCTTGACTAAACTTGGTCATAACGAGCCGACCTTGCGGCTTAAACCTCCCCAGGAGGGGCGCCTCTGGAGGCGGCGAGGGCGAAAGCGGCGATTGTCGTAGTGGACAAGCCGTGCCTCACACACGGGATGGCAGAGAGGACGAGGCATGCCACAGCGCCGATGAACGCGGCCGCAATCGCGATCCGCAGTGAAAGCGGGACCTTGTCGCGCCAGGTGAAGTGCTTCTGCTCATCGATCCAGTCGATCTGCGTTTGAGCGAAAAACTTGTAGTGGGCATACCAGTCGCTAACCGGAATCTGATTGCTGATCGCCACCGCATAATAGCGCTTCTCGATGTCTTGTAGCGTGGCAAGGCCGGTCGTGACATCCCCGCCCGCCTTAGTCGCGCGGTAGAGGTCGCGTAGCTCGTTAAACAGCTGGATGAGTTGCTTGCCGATACGCTCGTACTCCAGCTTCGAATGATCGTAGAAACTGATGTAGAGGGCCGTGACGCCGAGAATGGCGAGGCAGGCTGACGGTAGCTTGGCTGAGAGTGGTTCGAACACCAGGCTGAGGATGCCGACGGCCAGCCCGACGAAGCCGATGACGCCCGGCAGCTTGTCGACCATGTCAAAGGTCGCGAAGTGCTTCTTTGCGCCGAAACCGACATTGTAGCCGGTTTCGGCGATCGACTTTAGCAAGCCATCCTTGTCCATCTGCGCCCCTATGGATCGATCGGCACGTGAATGCGGTCGGTCGCCACGACGACCCCGTTGAGAACCGCGTAGCACTCTACGACGTGATCGCCCTTGAAGGTCGTGCTCTCCGACTTTCGGCCCTGGCCGGCGTCAGCAACGATCTGACCGCGCACCTTGTCGAGGCGGATGGCCTCGGGGCCGCGGTTGAGCACCTTCCAATAGAGGACGTGACCAGGGGGAACCCCGTTATAGACGACTGAGAACTCGAGTTGCTTCTGCGCCTTCAGGGGCCAGTGCTTTGCCAGCATCTCCCGAAGCCGATGGGTCTGGAAGCCCTTCTGAGAAACCTCGCAGTCGATCCGCAGGTGGTAGCGAACGTCGACCGGGTATAGGTCCTCGATGAACTCCTCGGTGTCCTTCGCCTGGTATCCAGCCTCGGTGATGTACGCCTTCTTCACCTCGACGGCCGGCGCCGGATAAGCGCGGCCGAAAACCTTCCGCCACTTCTTGTAGGCCCCTGCCTGGCCTTCAGCGGCAATCGCCTCCTCGCAAAGACCGTGGCCCTTCTTTGCCTTCTTCTGGAATTTCTTCTTGACCTTGACGTGCTGGCCGCTGCCGAGCGCCCCGTATCGCTCCTGCTCCGGCAGGTCTGCCAGATAGCCGAGGAAGTCCCTCATCATCTCGTCGCAGTAGAGAAAGCTGGTGTCGTCGTACTCTTCGGTCTGCGTGAGGAAGTTGTGCGCCAAGGTGTCGATGAGCAGGCCTCCCATCGCCAGGCCGTGCCGGTTCTTCCAGGCCCTGGTCATCTTGCAGAGTCGGCGCAGGTTACCGTTCTTGTCGGCGTCGAGATCGGCCATTGCCTGCCACTCGGGCCGTGGCTTTGTCGTCTTCCATGAGCCACCGTTCTTGGTGTCAGGGTAGATGAAGTTGCCGTCCTCGTTTTCCCACACCGGCTGAACCTCGATGTGGAAGTCGGTGTAGAGGACGCGCACGACCAGACGGTCGACCTTCACGGTGGTGTTCGGGTAGCGGGCCTTGATGGCCTTGCAGGTCGACGACAGAAGGTCGTACTGGCCGCCGTCCTTGTACGTCGCCCACGCCGAGACCGGCATGATGTAGAGCATGTCGAGATCCGAGATGCCCTTGATGGCGCTGCCGCGGCCGTAGGATCCGACCTGCAGGCTATTTGCCGTCTTGGAGTCGGTGTTCCTGAACTCCTGGTTCAGGGCGCAAGTGATCTCGCCATATCGCAGCGAGATCGTCGCGGCGTTGTCGATCGCCAGGTTGGCCAACAGGCCTTTGAAAGAATCAGCAGTGCTCATCGCGCTCAACAGGTGTGACTTCGCCGGGAGAGGTCAGGCCGCAGATCAGCGCGAGGCAGGAATGCGGTGTCAGCCGTCGGGGCGACAGGGCAGGATTGCGACTGGCGAATCACCACCACCTGTAAGTTTAACACGACTGGAGAACGTCCGCTGATCGTGTGCGTTAGGAGGTCCGCTCCTGGAGCAGTGCTGGCGCGCCCTGACAACGCGGGGATCCGTACCAGCGCACGAGCGACAGAGGTCGGCCGCAGGCTGATGACCATCCCAGGCATCGGGCCACTGCTGGCAAGCGCCCTGGTAGCCACCGTCGCCGAGCCGAAGGCCTTCAAGTCCGGGCGCAACCTGGCCGCCTGGATCGGCCTCGTACCGAAGCAGAACTCCAGCGGTGGCAAGGAGCGGCTGGGCGGGATCACCAAACAAGGTGACCGATACCTGCGCCAGCTGATGGTGGTCGGGGCGCTAGCTGTCGTGCGCTACGCCGAGCGGCACGGCACCCGCCGCCCATGGCTGGTGCAGCTGCTCGGCCGCCGACCAACGAAGGTCGCCACGGTCGCTCTAGCCAACAAGATGGCCCGCATGGCCTGGGCAATCATGACCAGCGGCGAGAGCTACCGAGAGCCCGAACTGCGGGCGGCGTAAGGATTAGCGCCTCGGCGCATCAAGCTTGGGAAGGGCAGTGACAGACTAACGCATCCAGCCGGTCGATACCGAAGGACAGGAAAACCCAGCTGCGCCAGAGCGCCTCGAGCGCGTGCTTTTGGTCGGGACCGGTCCTCGCGGAAGGCATTATGGCCAGCGGCCACGTGAGCCGCACCAACAGGTCGAACACATGGCCGCACCGATCAGCTCAGCCGACGTCTAGAACACCCTTGCCAACGGAGAGCCGTCCACACATGGCGCGCATCGGACATCGCGCGGCTTCCGCTCAACCGTCTCTTCGCCGTCGCGCGCGCTTCTTTTGCTTGGCCATGAACTCCTTATAGCCAGGGTTGCCTTCCCGCCATTTCTGCAGATCAAATCCCGGTCGCCGTCGCGTTTTCTCATCCGGAATTATCATTGAGATCATGTCGGCGAGCTGCTGCTCGCGACGCATGTCTTCCTCATAGAAGTGACTGTACCGCGAGCGCCGTTTCAGCAGCCGACGATACTCCGCTACTTCCTCCAGCGCATCAGCCTTGCGCTTGAGCATCATGTCCCAGTGCGCCTTCTCGTCGTCGGTGCTGGGGCCGTTGAACTTCACACCCATGGTGTCCATGTCGAGGATGATCTCGTCAGGGTGAGGCACCGGCTCTGGCCGCGGAACGCCTCGCTGATCGGCGTCGTCAAACGCCCCCTGTCCTTGTAGTCGATAGCCTTTTGAAACAGCACCTTCCGATCCTCGTAACGGGCCGACTGCACGGACTTGACCATGCTCGCCAGGGCTAGCTGTGAGCGGTGATGACCTTTGACCGCGGCGACGCCCAGGCTTCGCAGCACCGCCTGGATCATCGGCATCTCGATCAGCTCGTCGTTTTCGCGCACGGTGATCGGCCGCAGCGCCTCCTTCAGCAGGATGTCGTCCAGTTCGGCGTGCGCGGCCGTCTGGGCCGAAGCGCGTTCAACCTTCGACGGCCGGCCCCTTGGGTTCCCGGAGACCCCCTTCTTGAACTGGTGCTCGGCGGGCGGGCGGCGAAAGCCCACCTGATAAGTGGGGGCCGGGGATGGGAACTTCCCGCTCATGCTGCGCTCTCCTGAGCGCGCTCCAGTTCAAGGCCATCAAAGGCGTGTCCCGTTGCAGCGAGCACGCCCGGCCTGCCCGTCAGCCGCTGATAGCGACGCAGGATTACGTCGCAGTAGATCGGGTCGTACTCGATGATCCTGGCGCTCCGTCCGGTGACTTCGGCGGCTATCAACGTCGTGCCCGATCCGCCGAAGGCGTCGAGGACGATCTGCCCGCGCTCACTGCAATCGCGGATAGCGTCGGCGACCAGGGCCGTCGGCTTGACCGTCGGATGCATGGCCAACTCTTCGGCGCGGTTCGCGGTCATGCTGGAGATGCCGGCGTAATCCCAGACGTTGGTGCGATAGCGGCCGGTGTCGCCGAGGCCGAAGGTGTTGGTGTGGGGGGCTGCGCCCACCTTGAAGACGAACACCAGCTCGTGCTTGGAGCGATAGAAGGTTCCCATCCCGCCGTTGGTCTTGTTCCAGACGCAGAGGTT
The DNA here is from genome assembly GCA_946482375.1 of uncultured Caulobacteraceae bacterium. The sequence goes on from CAMLRH010000047.1 coordinate 5,792, forward strand.
CTTCAGCTCGGAAAACACCTGCTCGCCTGCGGCCAAAAGCTCGGCCATGTGGCGCCAGTCCATGCAGACAAAGGCAATGGCGCCGTCCCGGCTGACCTTGGCCATCGCGCCCAGACTGTCGGTGAGAAAGGCGGTGAAGGCGGCCTTCGACATCTCGCCGGCGGCCATGGCGAACTCACGATGGCGAACCTCGCCCTGGCCGCAGACGTGTCCGTCGATCGGCACGTTGTAGGGCGGGTCGGTGAACACCAGATCGGCCACCTGGCCCCGCATCAGCGGCTCGTAGGCCGCGGGGTCTCGCGCGTCGGCGCAGAGCAGGCGGTGGCGCCCCAGCTCCCAGACATCCCCAGACCGGCAGATGGCCCTGTCGGCCACCGGCGGGATCTCGTCCTCCACCGCCTCGGCCCCGTCAGGATCGCGTTCGCGGGCGGCCTCCAGGGTCAGGTCGATCTCGGCGGTGGAAAAGCCGGTGAGCGAGACGTCGAAATCGAGGTCGATCAGCGCCTGCAGCTCGATGGCCAGCAGGTCCTGATCCCAGCCTGCGTTGAGCGCCAGCTTGTTGTCGGCGAGCACATAGGCTCGTCGCTCTGCCTCGTTGAGGTGCGACAACCGCAGCGCCGGCACCGTCTCAAGGCCAAGAAGCTTTGCGGCCTCCACCCTGCCGTGGCCCGCGATGATCTCGTCGCCATCGCTGATCAGCACCGGATTGGTGAAGCCGAACCGGGTGATGCTGTCGGCGATCTGCCGCAGCTGTTTGCGCGAGTGCGTGCGGGCGTTCCTAGCGTAGGGGTGGAGGCTGGAAGGTGCGCGGTGTTCGATGGAGGGGTGGGGGGTCGACTCTGTCATTGCGGAACAATACCAGAACCCGAGGGCCTGAAAAGGCCGGTTGAGTCAAGATGTGGTATCTATCCCCACTCTATCCACGGAATTCGTCCATATGTAGAGGGCGTCAGCCCCAGCGCCCGGACTGGACTTTACGCCGGAAGGGAGCGTTGCTGTCTTTGCCCGGCCGACGCCGGCTCGTCTCGGTAGCGGGGCGATTGTCGCCTCGCCTGAACAGACGAGGCGATCATGAAGAAGCAGGCAACCAAGGCCCTGAAACCTGGCAAGGCGCGCAAGCCGCGAGCGGGAAAGGTATCCACACCACCGCCGGCGAACGGCGAAGGCAAGCCGACCCGGACTGCAACCCTGGTGGCATTGATGCGAGCCGAGGGCGGCAAGAGCGCCGAGGAGCTGGCGCAGGCGGTGGGCTGGCAAAAGCACTCGGTCCGCGGATTCATCGCCGGCACGTTGAAGAAGCGTACTGACGTCGAGGTGGTGACCACGAAGATCGATGGCGTGACCCGCTACCAGCTTCGCGACCGCGCGAGCGGCTGACGTGAGCGGAACCACCATGGAAGACGAGGTCGAGGCGCTGGAGGCCCTCGACCTCGAGGGTCTCCGGCTGTTCTGGCGGCGGCGTTACGGCGCCCCGCCCAAACTGCGTTCGCCTGAACTTCTCAGGCTGATGCTGGCCTGGCGTATCCAGGCGCAAGCCTTTGGTGGCCTCGACAGCGACACCCGGCGTGGGCTGCGACGGCCGACAGGCGAGAAAGCTCAAGCTATCCCGTCGGGCGGCACGCGGCTGACCCGTGAGTGGCAGGGAGTCCGCCACGAGGTCACCGCCCTGGGAGAGGGCGGCTTCCTCTACGACGGCGAGCGCTACCAGAGCCTGTCGCAGATCGCCCGGCTGATCACCGGCGCTCGCTGGAACGGTCCGCGGTTCTTCGGCCTACGGGTGGAGGGGGCCGGCTGATGGCGGGCGCTTCGACCAAGTCGACCCGCTGCGCCATCTACACCCGCAAGTCGTCGGAGGAGGGCCTGGATCAGGCGTTCAACTCGCTTCACGCACAGCGTGACGCCTGCGAGGCCTACATCAAGAGCCAGGCGCAGGAGGGCTGGCGCGCCCTTCCCGCTCTCTACGACGATGGTGGGATCTCGGGCGCGACGATGGAACGCCCGGCGCTGCAGCGTCTGCTGCACGATGTCGACAGAGGACTGGTCGACACCATCGTCGTCTACAAGATCGACCGGTTGACCCGCTCTCTCGCCGATTTCGCCCGCATCGTTGAGCGTCTGGAGGCTGCCGGGACTTCATTCGTATCGGTGACCCAAGCCTTCAATACCACCACGTCCATGGGACGGCTGACCCTGAATGTGTTGCTGTCGTTCGCCCAGTTTGAGCGAGAGGTCACGGGCGAGCGCATCCGCGACAAAATCGCCGCCTCGAAGAAGAAGGGGATGTGGATGGGCGGCGCGCTGTCGCTGGGCTACGACGCACCCACCGATCCGCAAACCCGCGCGCTCGTCGTCAACGAGGCGGAAGCCGAGACGGTGCGGTCCATCTTCCAGACCTACCTCGAACTCGGATCAGTCGCGGCCCTGAGCAGCCAGCTGCAGGCGCAAGGGGTCCGGTCAAAGGTGTCTGTGGCGCGATCAGGCGCCAGGCGGGGCGGTGAACACTTCAGCCGCGGCGCGCTCTACCACCTCCTCCAGAACCGCACCTACCTCGGCGAAGTCCCGCACCGGGACCAGAGCTACCCCGGCGCCCATCCCGCCATTGTCCCGCTCGAACTGTTCGATGCCGTGCAGGCAAGGATCGCCAGCCAACGCCGCGTGCGAAGGGAGCGCCCAACCCGCTCGGACCAGATGCCGTTGAGGGGCCTGCTGTTCGATGCTGACGGCGAGCCCATGAGCCCGTCGTTCGGCTATGGCCGCCGCGGCCAGATGTACCGCTACTATGTATCAGCGCCGCTGCAGCAGGGCAGGAAACCCAAGGGCTCCGCCGACGCCCTTCGCCGGATCAGCGCTCCGGCACTTGAGGAGCGGCTTCGCACCGAGCTGTCGCGGTTGCTTGGCGAGGATGCGGCCCTGGCCGCACTTTTGCGCCCGGTCCGCCGCGTGGAACTGGACGGCGAGGGCCTGCGGGTGGTGTTCGCGCTCAAGGAAGCACCGCGATCATTGCGATCCGTGCTGCAAGCCTGCGCCGATGACCCGGCTCTGGGCGAGCTGTACCTCGCAGTGTCCTGTCGCGTTCGCGGCGGACGCACCTGGGTGGTTGCCGCTGATGGTGGTCCGGCCCTCAGCCGTCGCGACCCTGTGCTGATCCGCCGGCTGCGACAGGCGCACCGTATCGCCGCCGCCATCGGCTGGCGGATGGCTGATGGCGCGTTGAGCGGCCTGTCGGAAAGCGCACCCGCCGGAGCTTACGAACGCAAGCTCTGCAAGCTCGTTTTCCTCGCGCCTGACATCCAAAAGGCCATTCTGGCCGGCCGGCAACCGCCAGGACTGACGCTGGAAGGCATTTTGCGCGCGGATTTTCCGCTCGAATGGGCAAAACAGCGCCGCCAATGGGGCTTCGCCCCGGCCGCTCTCCCTGATCTGTGTCCAAGCGTTCGCTGATAAGGCGCGCGCCGGTCCCTGTTCGCCGCGAGCGCTTTCCCTGTTATGCCCCAATTTGGTTCCCTGTTCAGCGCCGGGTCCAGAGGGCCGTAGGGCCAACCAATGTCTTGTATTTACGGAATAACGGCCGGTGGCGCGAAATTCGTGCGGTCAGAAATGATCAGAAATTCCCTGTTTGCAGGGAATAACAGGGAAACTCCACTAGATCGCGGACGGGCGGAGACCGGGCCCCGCCGAAGGCCCTTATAGCCCCCGTACAGCCGCCGAAAGCGTGCGCGTGTGGGAGGAACTGGCGCGGTTACCTGCGCAAGTTCCGCCAGTTAGCGGGGCCGCGGTGGCGGGAGCAGAGCTGCCGGGGTGCGTGGCGGAGAGGGAGGGATTCGAACCCTCGATACCCTTGCGGGTATGCCGCATTTCGAGTGCGGTGCTTTCAACCACTCAGCCACCTCTCCAGGCCGGCGCAGGCCCGCCAAAGGGGGGCCGCTGAGGGAAGGCGCGGAACCTAGCGATGCGGCCGTCCCCGATCAAGAGCGTGGATAGATGACCAGCTGGGTGCAGCGGAAAAGGGCGATAACCTTGCCGGTTTCTTCGTGGCGGACCTCGGCGTCCCAGAGCTGGGTGGTGCGCCCGCCATGGACCAGTTTCGCCTCGACGGTGACGGTGCCGTCGCGGGCGGTGCCGAGGAAGCTTGTTTTCAGTTCTATGGTGGTGAAGCTCGCGCCGCCCTCCGGCAGCGAAATGACGCAGCCGTAGCCGCAGGCGCTGTCGGCGAGCGCGATGACGCTGGCGGCGTGCAGGAAGCCGTTCGGCGCCATGTGATGCGGCTCGACCTTGAAGCGGCCGCGGACCAGCCCCTTCGTCGCCTCGTCCCAGACAAGACCCATCAGGTCGGGCAGGTGGCCCTTCTGGCGTTCGGTCAGCAGGTCCCTGGCGTCGGTCATTCGAAGGCTCCTCCACGGCCTTCGCCCGAGGCGAAGCGGGCGGCCCCGGCGCGGCTTTCGCCGGAGCGCAGGACCTCAAGGCCGAGTTCGATTTCATGGGTGGCGGCGGCGTCCCAGTCGAGGCTCCACTGGTCCAGCGCCGAGCGGCGGTCGCTGCGCAGGCAGCCTTGCGGGAAGGCGGCGATCTGGCGGGCGAGGTCTTTGGCGGCGGCGAGCGACTGGCCGTCGGGGACGACGCGGTTGGCAAGCCCGATGGCCAGCGCCTGCTCCGCCCCGACCGCCCGGCCCGTCAGGATCAGGTCCATCGCCCGCGAGGCGCCGATCAGGCGCGGCAGGCGCACGGTGCCGAGGTCGATCAGCGGCACCCCGAAGCGGCGGCAGAAGACGCCGAAGGTCGCGCCCTCGCCGGCCACCCGCAGGTCGCACCACAGCGCCAGCTCCAGCCCGCCGGCCACGGCGTATCCCTCGACCGCGGCGATGACGGGCTTGGAGAGCTGCAGCCGGGTCGGGCCCATCGGGCCGAGGTCGCCGGTGCGCTCGACGGGGTTGCCGTTACCGCTAGCGACGCCCTTCAGGTCGGCGCCGGCGCAGAAGGTGTCGCCCTCACCGGTCAAAATGGCGACGCTCAGGCTCTCGTCGGCGTCGAAGCGCTTGAAGGCGTCATAGAGAGCGCGCGCGGTCGAACCGTCGACGGCGTTGCGCGCTTGCGGGCGGCGGATGGTGACGACGGCAATCTCGCCATCGGCTTCAAAGGAGACAGTGTCCATGAGCGGCGCTCCCCCAGCGTTGGGACGCCACCTAACCCGCCCGCCGTCGCGGAAGGCAAGTGGGTATCTAAAGAAAATTCACTCGGAGCGACGGAACAAGTAGAGGCCGAAGCCCAGCGTCTCGCGGCCGAAGGTCTGGTAGGCCATGCGCTGCATCTCGTTGCGCTCGCGCACCTCGGCGGCTTCGGGATCGTCGGGGTGGTCGGCGAGCCACACCTGCGCCGCCGCGTACATGGAATAGATGCAGTCGTCCCACTCGTGCGGCGGACTGGCCCCGGCGTAGCGGAGTTCCAGCCCCGCCGCCTCGCCGGCCTCGATGTTGCCGACGTGGCTCTTGTAGGCGGCGTAGGGGGCGATCATGGCCACGAATGCCGGGTCCGGCTCGGCCTTCCAGTAGGGGTCGGACCACAGCAGAAGACCGCCAGGTTTCACGTGGGCCTTCAGCGACTCCATGATCGCCTGCGGTTCGGGCGGGTCGGCGAGGCCGCTGGCCCCGACCGCGACGACGAGGTCGTAGGGCTCGGCGTCCTTCAGGAAGTCGTCGGCTTCCACATTATGCAGGGTGACCTTGCCCGGCGCGCCGTGGCCCTCCAGCCGCTTCCGCGCGATCTCGTGGACCTTCGGCGAGCGTTCGAGGGCGTCGATGTGGACGCCGTAAGTCTCGGCCATGTGGACCGACATCGCCGCGTTGCCGCAGCCGAGGTCCAGCACCCGCGCCCCTGGTTTCAGCCCTGCCCAGGCCAGCGTGCGGTCCAGCGTCTCCGGCGAGAGCGGGTTGCAGAAGGCCATCGCTTCGTAGGCGATCAGCACCGATTTGTGAGGGTCCGACATCGAGCGTGACCGTGCCGCGCATCGCCTGCGCCGTCCAGTCGTCTCGCAATTGTCGCCCAGGCTCGCTACGTGAGCGCCATGACTCGTATCCTCCCCTTTGAAGGCGTTGAGAACTTCCGCGATTTCGGCGGTTACCGCGCCGGCGACCGCGCCCTGAAGCGCGGCGTCCTTTACCGCTCGGCCCACCACGGCAACGCCACCGACGCCGACCTCGAGGCCATCCGCGAACTAGGCCTCTCCGTCATCGTCGACCTGCGTCGCCCCAACGAACGCGAGCGCGATCCTTGCAAGCGCTGGCGGGGCTTTGCCGCCGCCGTCATCGAGAACGACATCGGCCAGGTCCACGACGACCCCTGGCATCTGTTCAT